>JBBKVN010000021.1:0-6180 GCA_037968455.1 Rhodoferax sp. | reverse complement strand
AACGAGAGTATCTCCAACGCCTCGTTTGGCATCTACATGCCCAAATGGTCGGGCACCATTTATGAGCTGCTTTCCGCCCCGGTCTCTTGGGGCGAGGTCTTGCTGGGTTATGTGGGTGCTGCAGCGACCAAATCAGTCATGCTGGGCGTGCTCATTCTGGGCACGGCGCGCCTCTTCGTGCCGTATGAGATTGCTCACCCAATCTGGATGGTCGCTTTTCTGCTGCTCACAGCCGTCACCTTCAGCCTCTTTGGTTTCATCATTGGCCTGTGGGCCGACAACTTTCAAAAGCTGCAGGTCATTCCGATGCTGATCGTCACCCCACTGACCTTTTTGGGCGGTGCGTTTTACTCCATCAACATGCTGCCACCCGTGTGGCAAACGCTTAGCTTGTTTAACCCGGTGGTGTACCTGATCAGCGGTTTTCGCTGGAGCTTTTACGGCGTGGCCGACGTCCATATTGGGGTGAGCATTGGCATGACGGCGGCCTTCATGTTGATCTGCCTCGCGTTTGTTCGCTGGGTGTTCGTCACCGGCTACAAGATCCGCAATTGAACGCGAACCATCGCCCTGCACGCTTTCCGTTGTTATCCGTATGAAGCACCGCGAATTTCACATTGATGGCCTGAAGATTCTGGCCTCGCAGCTGATCGTGCTGCACCACTTTGCCGCCTATGGCCCGCTCGCTGATGCTTTGGGCGGCGCCACGCCGCGCCTGTCGGATTGGTTTTATGACTACGCGCGAATGGCGGTGCAAGTGTTTCTGGTGCTGGGCGGTTTTCTGGCTGCACGCAGTTTGGCACCGCAGGGAAATGCCATGCTGTCCCAGCCGATACGACTTGTTTGGCAACGCTACCTGCGTCTGGTACCTGCCTTTGCCGTGGCCTTGTTGTTCACCATCGCCAGCAGCCAATTGGCTCGCAGTTGGTTGCCCGCCGACTTCATTCCCGGCACACCCACCTGGCGCGAATTTCTTGCCCACATCACACTTTTAAACGGCATCCTGAATGTGGACTCCTTGTCCGCTGGCGTCTGGTACGTGGCCATCGACTTTCAACTGTACGCCCTGATGGCCATGATGTTGTGGCTCGGACGCAGCTGGGCAAAAGCCGGCATTGTGGGTTTGATGATGCTCTCGCTGTTCTATTTCAACCGAAACGCCCACTTTGACAATTGGGCGATTTATTTCTTCGGTGCCTACGGTCTGGGCGCCGTCGCCTATTGGGCCGCCCGGTCCAGTCGCGCCCGGCAATGGTTATTGGTTTTTGGCGCCGTGTCCATTGCTGCGCTCGCCATTGATTTCAGGGGACGCATTGTGCTGGCGTTAACCACCGCCCTGCTTTTGGGTCTGATCCAATGGCACACCCTGCAAGGCCGTGATCTCTCTGGCGAACTGCCTACCTTCTGGGCGAAGTGGTTCCGCTACTTGAGCAACAGCTCTTACGCCCTGTTTTTGGTGCATTTTTCGGTACTGATGCTGGGCAACGCTTGGTTCTCCCGCCTGCAATCCACATCGGCCATCTCGGCAGGCTTGGTGCTGCTGACCTGCTGGCTGGTGAGCATGACGCTGGCACTGCTTTTCGTGCGCTGGGTGGAACGCCCCCTGTCTCGCTTAGGCAGCCCTGGCAAGTGAGCCCGTCAGGGCCGTGAACAACTCGCGCCCAGTCAAGCTGCGCTGGATGCCCGCCTCGGCGGCACGCATCAACTCGACCACTCGCCGATTGAGCGGCGCGTCCATGCCAAATGACATAGCGAGCTGAACCACTGCGCCGCTCAAATAGTCGATCTCGGTGCGGCGCCCCGCCTGCAGGTCTTCCCACATGCTGGAGCGAGCCTGCGGATCAATGCGCAACATGGCGCGGGCCACCCGGCTGAACAGCACGTCCGGCAGGCTCAGCACCAGAGGCAGCAGACGTGGCCCCAGGCGCACCACTTTGGCGGGCTCAATACCCGCTGCAGCCAATACCCCCAGTGTCTCTCTCATCAACAAGGCAAAGCAGCGCCGGTAGGCCCGCTGGGACAACTGTGTTTTCAATGGCAAGCCGGACAAGGCGTTAATGGGGTTGTTTAAGTTCAACAGCAACTTGCCCCATTGCACGGCCGCAAAATTGCCGTGCTCAATCAAAGGCAACTGTGCCGCCGCAAATAAGGCATGCCAGGGGTCGAGCGCTGCGGATTCCTCAACAGCGATTTCACCTTCCGTTCCCCGGTGAAACTGGCTGTCACCCAACTGCACCACGTTGAACGGCACCATGCCTGCCAACACGGTGTGGCCAGGCAGGGCTTGGCGCAGGGTGTCGGCATTGCCAACGCCATTTTGAAGACTGAGTACAAGGGCCGACACTTTGCTGTACGCAGCAATGAGTTGGGCAGCTTCGGCGGTGGCCCCACTTTTGACGGTGACCAATACCAAATCGGCCTTTGCCAAGGCCGCCGCATCTTGCGTAAAGCGGATCTGCTCGGCCCTCAAGTCGATACGAAGCCCGTGCAGATCGGTGATCGTCAAACCAGCACGCGCAATGCGCGCCTGCATGGTGGCTCGCCCAATCAGCGTCACATCTGCCCCGTGAGCCAGCAAGGCACCCCCCACGTAAACGCCAATCGATCCAGCACCCAATACGGCAATATTCATAGCAAAACCCTGTGATCAGTACCCAATGCGCAGGCGCCGGTACAAAAGCTGAGAACAAACAGCGGGCCAATCATCAAAAACCTCAAATCATCAAGAAACGACGGTTTTTTGCCCTCGATCTTGTGGCCAATAAACTGCCCCACCCAGGCCACTACAAACGCCACGCCAGAGACGAGAAAAACATGCTGCTGGGGCACTGCCTACAACACTGCCAACATGGCGCAGGACATCAGCAACATGCCCCACGCAAAGGGGGCCGACAGGGTGAAGTAGTAGCCCAGCGAGAGAACCACGTGGGCCAACGCTGCCAAGGGATGCGCCGCCCAGATCACCCCCAGCAAGGAGAAAACGATGGCGGGCAAACAAACAAAGTAAATCACCTCGTTGGTCGGATTCAGGTGGCTCTCCGCGTAGGTGTTCAAGAGTTGGATCACGGGTCGTTGTGGGTTGTCTGGCATCTCGTACCTCTGGGTAGGTTGACTGCCCAAAACGGATAGCCGGAATCGTTGGATTCTAGGGACGAGCAAGGGGTGTTGGGTACTGGGGTGTCCCCTTGGTTTCAGCCCCAAATTGAAGTATTGAAACACTGACGGCCCTCGCTATGATGCAAAGATGACGCATCAATTCCTGTCCGACATCCAGCGAGACGCCCTGCTTGCGGCAGCCCGCGCCGCTCAAAAAAATGCTTATGCACCCTACTCCCATTTTTTGGTGGGCGCTGCCATCCTTGATGAGCAAGGTCGAATTCATGGTGGCTGCAATGTCGAAAACGCCGCCTATCCGGAGGGTGTATGCGCCGAAGCCAGCGCCCTGAGCGCCATGGTGCTGGCAGGCAGCACACAAGCCCGCGCCGTGCTGGTGGTCGCAAACGGCGGTGCCTGGATCACCCCCTGTGGCGGTTGCCGGCAAAAACTGCGGGAGTTTTGCACGAATGACACGCTCATCCTTACCGCCAACGAAACCGCTGTGGGTCCCAGCTACACGCTGGGCCAATTGCTGCCCGCCAGTTTTGGCCCTGACCACCTGAGTGCATCATGAGCAAACACATCGCTTTGGAGGCCTTGGCGCGCCTCGCCCCAATCAAGCGCCCCCGCATTGCCGTGGTGCTGGGCTCGGGCTGGGGGGGGCTGACCCAATATTTGCAAGATGCTGTTCAGATTCCGTATTCTGAATTGGCCGGTTTCCCCCAAGCCACCGTGGCGGGCCACAGCGGTGTTTTGTGGCTTGGCCGCTTGGGCGAGCACGACGTTGCCGTCATGAGCGGGCGCAAACATGGTTATGAAACCGGCAAGGTTGATGGCATGAAAACGCCCTTGCAGGTCTTACAAGCCCTGGGTTGCGAGGTGCTGGTGCAAACCAACGCGGCAGGCAGTCTGCGTCAGGACCTGCCGCCGCAAAGCCTGATGGTGATCAACGACCACATCAACCTGCCCCAACGCTCACCGCTGGTGGGCGAAAGCGGAACCGAGCGCTTTGTGGGCATGGTGGACGCCTACGACCCGAGCCTTCGCCAACTGGCCCACCGAGTCGCTACCGCTCAAGGCGTAGCCCTGCAGGAGGGGGTTTATGTGTGGGCCTTTGGTCCCCAGTTTGAGACCCCTGCCGAAATTAGCTTCTTTCGGCAAATCGGGGGCGACGCCGTCGGCATGAGCACCGTGCCGGAAACCATTTTGGCTCGCCATGCCGGTATGCGCGTACTGGCCCTGTCCCTCATCACCAACATGGGGGCAGGCTTATCGAATGAACAACTGAGCCACGCCCATACCCTGGCGCAAGCCAGCAGCGCCAGCGCCACGGCCAGCGCGTTTCTGGCGGCCCTCATCGCTCACATTGAACTCTCCGCTGCAAAGGCAAGCCCATGACCGAAAAACTTATTTCCGAGCCCAATCACTGGCTCACCGACCTGACCGCCAGCGCCAGCATGGCCTTGTCTTGTCTGGACCTCACCAGTCTCAACGCCCAGGACACCGAAGCCGACATTGCCCGGCTGTGCGAGCGGGCACAAAGCCCGTTCGGCCCGGTGGCTGCCGTGTGCGTCTGGCCGCGCCTGGCGGCCTTTGCCCGGCGACAGCTTCCGGCGCACATTGCGGTTGCGGCCGTGGCGAACTTTCCGGATGGCAGCTTTGATGTGCAGCGGGCCGCTCGCGACACGGCCGAGATCGTTCAAAGCGGCGCGCAGGAGGTGGATGTAGTCTTGCCCTATGCCCGCTTGCTTGCCGGCGACGAGAAAAACGTGGCGCAGTTGCTGAGTGCGGTTCGCGCCGCTTGCCCGAGCCTGCTACTGAAGGTGATCTTGGAAACTGGCGAGCTGAACGACCCCGCCCTGATCGCCCGCGCCAGTCGCCTGAGCCTGGACGCGGGGGCTGACTTCCTCAAAACAAGCACCGGCAAAACACCGACCAGCGCCACCCCCGAGGCGGCGCGACTCATGCTTGGCGCCATTGCTTCCGACCCCGGCGCGGTGAACCGGGTGGGCTTCAAGCCCTCGGGCGGCATCCGTACCGTGGCAGATGCGGCGGTTTACATAGCCTTGACAGCTGAAATTTTGGGCTCGCAAGCGCTCAACCCACAACGCTTTCGGCTGGGGGCCAGCAGCGTGTTGACCGACATTGAAGCCATTTTGGGCGGCCAGACCCAACCCGATGCGGCGCCATCTGGCAGCTACTGAGGATCCCCATGCTGGCTCAAGAAATCATTCGCCGCAAGCGGGACGGCTACGCTCTTTCCCGCGCCGAGATTGACGCCTTTGTGCGTGGCCTACTGGATGGCTCATGGAGTGAAGGCCAATCGGCCGCCATGGCCATGGCCATGTTGCTCAAGGGCATGAGCAGCGCCGAAACCGTCGCACTCACACAGGCCATGACCCAATCCGGCCAGGTCATGGACTGGTCCAGCGCCAACCTGAATGGCCCGATTCTGGACAAACACTCCACCGGCGGCGTGGGTGACAAAGTCAGCCTGATGCTGGCGCCCATCGTGGCGGCCTGTGGCGGCTTTGTTCCCATGATCTCGGGTCGCGGCTTGGGCCACACCGGCGGCACGCTGGACAAACTGGCCAGTATTCCCGGCTACATCAGCACACCCGACCCGGACCGCCTGCGCCGCACCTTGCAAACCGCCGGCTGCGCCATCATCGGGCAGACCGCGGAACTCGCCCCGGCTGACCGCCGGCTCTACGCCATTCGCGACGTCACGGCCACCGTGGAGTCCGTGGCCCTGATCACCGCCAGCATCCTTTCCAAGAAACTGGCCGCCGGCCTGCAGGGGCTGCTGATGGACGTGAAGGTGGGCAACGGCGCCTTCGCTAACACGCCAAAATTTGCGCAGGAGTTGGCCCAATCCCTGGTCACCGTGGCACAAGGCGCGAACCTGCCCACGCGTGCCTTGATTACCAACATGAACCAAATGCTCGGCGACAGTTGTGGCAACGCGCTGGAGGTACAGGAGGCGGTTGACTTCTTGTCAGGCACGCGCCAAGAGCCCCGCCTTCTGGCGCTGACCCAAGCTTTGTGCGCCGAGCTCCTTCTGATCGGCCAGTTGGCCACCTC
>JBBKVN010000020.1:0-6896 GCA_037968455.1 Rhodoferax sp. | reverse complement strand
GAGTAGTTGACAACAACCATCAACGGCAAGATGGCCGAAAATGCGACACAAATCAGGACGGGGAGAACCAGAAACCACGCTTTCTGATTCACCGGCTTAATGGTGGTGCTCATTGCACGATCTCCTCATTCTTGTAGAAGCAAGTGTGCTCATCCATCACCTTCAACCAAATTGGCGCCCCAATCGTCAGTTGCTCGGTGTCAGATGACAGGCGTGCTTTGACGGTGTGGCCCGCGCAGGTGGCGCTTAACATCACATGGGTACCCACGTCTTGCACATGAGCCACCTTCATCTCCAAGGCGCCTGGTGACTGGGCTGCGGCCAATGAGACGTATTCCGGCCGAATGCCAATCTTTATATCTCCCGTTGGCAAGGTTCGGCCTGATGGCAATACCAGAGATTGACCCGCCAATTCAATGCCGTTCGCACCGGCTTTTCCGGGCAAAAAATTCATTCCTGGGGACCCAATGAAGTGACCGACAAAGGTGTGACTGGGACGTTCGAACAGATCCGCAGGAGACCCCACCTGAACCGCACGGCCACGCGTCATCACCACCACCTGATCAGCAAACGTCAGTGCCTCCACTTGGTCGTGGGTGACATAGATCAGCGTTAACTTCAGCTCATGGTGAATCTGCTTGAGCTTGCGGCGCAACTGCCACTTGAGATGGGGATCGATCACGGTCAAGGGCTCATCGAACAAGACCGCTGAGACGTCGGGTCGAACCAAGCCACGTCCCAGTGAAATCTTTTGCTTGGCGTCGGCCGACAGGCCGGATGCTCGCTGATTGAGCTGCCCACTCATCTCCAACATCTCCGCAATTTCACCGACCCGTTTGCTGATTTGCGCTTTTGGCATTTTGCGATTGCGCAGTGGGAACGCCAAGTTTTCCGCGACCGTCATGGTGTCGTAGATCACAGGAAACTGGAACACCTGCGCGATGTTTCGTTGCTGAGGTGTGGCGCCGGTGACGTCCTTTCCGTCAAAACTCACGCTCCCTTGGGAGGGTGTAACCAAGCCGGACATGATATTGAGCAACGTGGTCTTTCCACATCCCGAAGGTCCTAGCAAAGCGTAGGCACCGCCATCCTCAAACGCCATTTTCAAAGGCAACAGTGCGTAGTCGCTGTCCTGCTTGGGGTTGGGTTTGTAGGCATGGGCCAGATCAAGTTCTATGCGTGCCATTTCAGCGTCCTCCACCTCGCACAGGGGAAAGCAACAGCAGCCCTTGCGCGTCAAATACATAAATCTGTGCTGGGTTGAAATACAGAGGCACTTGCGCTCCCCAGTCAAAGTAATGCACACCCGTCAGTTGCGCAACCAGCTCCCCCACCGGCGTGGCCAGGTGAACAAAGGTGTCTGAGCCTGATATTTCAGCCAACTCCACCTTGCCCATCACGCTGACATCCCCCTCTTTCGCATTCACCCGGAGTGATCCGGCGCGCATGCCCACCGTCAACTGACGTGATTGGGTCGCGGGCAACTCCAGCGATAAAAGCGGCCCCCCGTCCAGTTGGACACCGCCTGAGGCCGCTGCCTTAGCGGGCATCAAATTCATGGGTGGGTCACTGAATGCCCGAGCCACGCGAAGTGACTTCGGTTGATGAAACACCTCAGAAGTTGGGCCGTATTGCAACAACTCCCCTGCGTCCAGAACCGCGGTATAGCCACCCAGCAAAAGTGCTTCACCGGGCTCCGTGGTGGCGTAGATCACCGTCGAGTCGCCGGCCGAGAAGAGGTCCGTCAACTCGTCGCGCAGCTCCTCCCGCAACTTGTAATCCAAATTCACCAGGGGCTCATCCAACAGCATCAAGGGTGCGCCCTTTGCCAGAGCACGCGCCAAGGCAACGCGCTGCTGCTGCCCACCCGACAACTCTGCGGGGAGACGATCAAGAAACATTTCGATGTGGAGCTTTTCAGCCAGCTCGCGCACCCGTTGGTCAATGTTTTTCTCACCACGCAATTTCAACGGCGACGCGATGTTGTCACGCACTTTCATTGACGGATAGTTGATGAACTGCTGATACACCATGGCGACATTGCGATCGCGCACTGGCACGCCAACGACGCTCTGTCCATCCACCTTCACCTGCCCTGCCGATGGAACATCCAGTCCCGCCATAATGCGCATCAAACTGGTCTTACCGGACTGTGTCGCTCCCAGCAACACAGTGACCGCTCCGCTTCGGGGAGCCAAACTCATGTCGTACAACCAGGTTAGCGGTCCGACCTTTTTGCTGATGCTCTCAACAGTCAACTGCATCGCGCCACCTTTACTGAAAATTGAAAGAACGAAACCCGATATCAATTCGGTTGTCATAATTATTGTTCGCTTTGATTCGTTTTACCTCGGTATTTACCCTATAAGCACTCCTTTTGATTCGTTTTAAAGTCAAGCATCACTTCGCCCGTCATCAATTGGAATAAAAATACAAAAATGAACCCCAACCCTCGACAACTCAAACTGTTAGCGGTCGTTCAATCTCACGGCTCCGTCACGGTGGAGTTTTTGGCTGACAACCTGGGCGTCACACTTCAAACCGTTCGGCGCGACATTCAGCGCATGTCAGATGAAGGCTTGCTGACTCGTTTTCACGGTGGCGTGCGTGTGCCAAGCTCCACGATTGAAAATATCACGCATCCGCAACGCGAAAGCTTGAACGCGGCAGGCAAGCGACGTATCGCCAAAGCCATTGCGTCTGCGGTACCCAACGATTGCTCGCTCATATTGAACATTGGCACCACCACGGAGGCGGTAGCGCGGGCGTTGCTTCAGCACAGCGGCTTGCGCGTGATCACCAACAACCTCAATGTCGCCTTGATTCTGAGTGCCAACCCCCTATGCGAGGTCATCGTCGTCGGCGGCGTGGTGCGGGGCCGCGACCAGGGCATTGTGGGTGAGGCCGCCGTGGACTTTATTTGCCAGTTCAAGGTCGACATCGCCATCATCGGCATTTCCGGCATCGAAGACGACGGATCCTTGCGCGATTTCGATTACCGCGAGGTCAAGGTGTCTCAGACCATCATTTCTCACGCGCGAGAGATCTGGCTGGCGGCAGACGTCAGCAAGTTCAACCGCCCGGCCATGGCCGCAGTCGGGCATTTGTCGCAAATCGACCGCCTGTTCACCGACGCGCCACCGCCTGAACCTTTCCCGACCTTGCTGGACGACGCGCAAGTGCGTTGTGACGTTTCCATCAACTGACACCCGCCCCTGTTTTGAAACTTTTAAAGCCTCAACCATGACCTACCTACTCGCCCTGGACCAAGGAACCTCCAGCTCCCGCAGCATTGTGTTTGACGCGTCCGGTCGCACTGTTGCCCAGGCCCAGCGGGAACTGAACCAGATCTACCCTCAACCGGGCTGGGTCGAGCACGACCCGCAGGAAATCTGGCGCACCCAACTGGCCACGGCCCGCGAAGTGTTGCTCAAAGCCGGCATTGAGGCCAAAGACGTGCGAGCCATTGGCATTACCAACCAGCGTGAAACCACGGTGGTGTGGAATCGCCGCACCGGGCTGCCCATCCACCACGCCATCGTCTGGCAGGACCGTCGGGCGGAACCAACCTGCGTCGAGTTGCGTGAACGCGGCCTGGCGGAAACCATTCAGCAAAAAACTGGCCTGCTGGTGGACGCCTATTTTTCGGGCACCAAACTCAAATGGCTGCTGGACAACGTGCGGGGCGCTCGGCAACTGGCGGAAAACGGCGAATTGGCCTTTGGCACGGTGGACAGCTGGCTGATCTGGCGCCTGACCAATGGCACCGTGCATGCCACCGACGTGAGCAACGCGGCGCGCACCATGCTGTTCAATGTGCACACCAACCAGTGGGACCCGGAGTTGCTCCAGGCCCTCGATATTCCCGCGGTCATGATGCCTGCGGTTCAGCCGTCAAGCTCTCACTTTGGCGAGGTCAGCCCTGACCTGCTGGGCCACGCGATTCCGATTGGCGGAGTCGCAGGCGATCAACAAAGCGCGCTGTTCGGGCAAGCCTGCTTCAAAGCGGGCATGGCGAAAAATACCTATGGCACCGGCTGCTTCATGCTGATGCACACCGGCGACCAGTTTGAAACATCACACAACGGCCTGATCACCAGTGCCGCAGCCCAACCGTCCAGCACTCCGGCCTACGTCTTTGAAGGCAGCGTCTTTGTGGGCGGCGCCGTGGTGCAGTGGTTGCGTGACGGGCTCAACGCCATCAAAGGCAGCGGTGAAGTGCAAACGCTGGCAGAAAGCGTGCCCGACGCCGGCGGCGTGATGATGGTACCCGCCTTCACCGGCCTGGGTGCACCCTACTGGAACCCAGATGCCCGCGGCACGATCACTGGCCTGACTCGTGGCAGTACCGTGGCCCACATTGCGCGGGCCGCGCTGGAAAGCATTGCTTTTCAGAGCGCCGCTTTGCTCCAAGCCATGAGCCGGGACGCGATTGACGCGGGAATGCCGGCCGTGTCCGAGCTTCGCGTCGACGGCGGCGCCTGCATCAATGACTTGTTGATGCAGTTCCAGGCCGACCTGCTGGGTATTCCCGTGGTGCGCCCTGCCGTGACGGAAACCACCGCCTTGGGGGCGGCTTATCTGGCGGGCCTGTCCACCGGGGTTTACCAAAGCACCGACGAGCTGTCTGACCTGTGGCAGGCCGATCGCCGCTTCTTGCCGACGCTGCCACCCCACCGGGCGAAAGAACTCATGGCGCGCTGGGAGCACGCGGTGCGACAAACGGTGGCGCTTTAACAAGGGCGCGCTTCGTTTTTGATTAGACTCATTTGATTCAGGCCCCACCTGGCGGCCCATCACCTGAGGACATTCATGAACGAACGCATTGCATTCATTGGCGGTGGCAACATGGCCAGCGCCATCATTGGCGGGCTGATTGCCCAAGGCAAATCCATCGAGCACATCGACGTGGTCGAGCCCTTTGTCGAAGCGCGGGCCAAGCTGCTCAGCAGTTTTGGCCTCACTGCCCACGAAGAAGCCGGCGCTTTTCTGGCCAATGCCGACCTATTGGTTTGGGCCGTGAAGCCGCAAACCTTCAAAGAAGCCGCCGTAGCCGTGCGCGCCCACAACCAGAATGGACTACACCTGAGCGTGGCCGCCGGCATTTCCAGTGACAGCATTGCGCGCTGGATGGGGACCGATCGGGTCGTACGCGCCATGCCCAACACCCCGGCGCTGATTGGCAAAGGCATCACCGGGTTGTTTGCCCGCGCAGCAGTCACCGAGAGCGACAAGGCCCTCGTCAACCAGGTGGTGACCACGACTGGAGAGTTCATTTGGCTGGACGCCGAGGCGCAACTGGACGCCGTCACGGCCTTGTCAGGCTCTGGCCCCGCCTATATGTTCTATTTCATGGAAGCCATGACGACGGCCGGCGTCGAAATGGGCTTACCCAAAGACACCGCCTACCGATTGGCCGTGGCCACCTTCATTGGCACGGGTGAACTGGCCCATCGCTCCGACGAATCGCCCGAGGTGTTGCGCGCGCGGGTCACGTCCAAGGGCGGCACCACGTTTGCCGCGCTCTCGTCCATGGAGCGTGACGACATCAAAGGCCAATTCGTTCGGGCCATGCACGCCGCTGGGCAGCGGGCCAAAGAGCTGGGTGAGGAATTTGGTGCGGCCTAAGGCGCAACGTGAGTTGGGGCCCACCGGGGCCACAACTCACGCCAGGGTGTAGCTCAAGGCGACACCTGCAAACAAGGTGAACCCCAGCCAGTGGTTCAGGCGAAAGGCCTTGAAACAGCCGTCCCGTGTGCGAGTTCGAATCAAGGTGAAGTGCCACACCACCTGGGCTAACGCCAGCAGGATTGCTATATAAAACAGAGCGCCTTGCGCATACCCATCAAGCGCTGCAGCCCAAATAGCTATATATCCCAGGTAGCAGACCATGATGGTGGGCACATCCCAACGCCCCAGCGTGATGGCCGAGGTTTTCATGCCAATCTTCAGATCGTCATCCCGGTCCACCATGGCGTACTCGGTGTCATAGGCCAGCACCCACAGCAGATTACCCAGCAGCAGCACCCACGCCAAGGGCGGCACGCTGCTCCGCATGGCGGAAACACTGAAGGCGCCGTTGCCCAACACAGCGGCAAAGGCCATCGGAATCCCAAAGCTGAAGGCCACGCCCAGCACCGCCTGCGGCATCGACACGTGGCGTTTGGCGTAGGGGTAGATCAACGTCACCGCCAAAGCCGCAACCGACCAAGCGACGGTCACAGCATTAGTCGTCAACACCAGTAAAAAAGCCAGCAGGGCCAATACGGCACCCAGCCCCAGCGCTTCTTTCAC
This sequence comes from Rhodoferax sp., assembly GCA_037968455.1. Lineage (GTDB taxonomy): Bacteria > Pseudomonadota > Gammaproteobacteria > Burkholderiales > Burkholderiaceae_C > Rhodoferax. The sequence goes on along the minus strand of JBBKVN010000020.1, from coordinate 602 downwards.
GGTCACGGCGCCCGTCGTGACCGGGCGCCCGGCGGTGCGTTTGACGTGACGGTCAAACTCCCGGTCGGCTACGTCATTGATACAACAACCGGCACTGCGCATCAAGACAGTGCCCAGCGCAAAGACAGTGATCAAATGCCAGCCCGGAAACCCGCCAGTAGCCACCCATAGTGCGGTGAGCGTGGGCCACAACAGCAGCAACCAGCCGGCGGGGCGATCCCAACGGATGAGGGCCAAATACAGGGACGCTTTGCTGCGCAGCGTTGGAGCGTTAAGCACCTCGCTCACAAGCCCAAGTGGCGCAGGTCCAGACGCCCTCCCTGCATCGGTGGACACCAGAAAAACGCGCCCGTCACCGGTTTTGAAAACTTGAACAACGCATCGGTCACGCCGTCGTCCACCCCCGCCATGCGGCGCATTTGCATTTCAAACGCGTCAAACGAATGACCAAACGACACAAACACCAAGCCCGCGCTTTGTCCCTGAGACCAAGGCATGGAGCGGCGCACCACAAACGCCGGTGGCTCAAAGCTTTCCTGCTCGACACGCTTCGCGTGGGCGGACGCGGGCGCGTCGGCCAGTTCGACGTTGTCGATGCGCCG
>JBBKVN010000019.1:0-10067 GCA_037968455.1 Rhodoferax sp. | reverse complement strand
CCACCAAAACGCACCACGACATCGATTTCTCGCACACACCGTTGCAACCGCCGTCCGACCTCAATCAGGAGCAGATCGCCCGCTGCATGGCCGTAGGTGTCGTTCAGTGGTTTGAAATTGTCCATGTCCAGCAGCATCAATGCGGCATGGCGCCCACTTCGTTTGCTGGCAAGACGGGCTTGGTTGACCCGGTCAACCAGCACGCGCCTGTTCGGCAGGCCCGTCAACATGTCCAAAAAGGCCATTTCGATCACGTTGTCCGCCACCTTCATCCGCGCTTGGCTCTCCCTTTGCAACAAGGCCGTTCTTTTTTGTGTCGTGATATCGCGCCAAGCGACCTGAATAGCGGGTGCGCCTTCAAAGTCCGTCAGGGTGGCTTGGGCCTGAACGTCGATGACCGAGCCGTCGAGCTTGATGAACCTCATCTCAATCATTGGCGCGTTCTCTCGCTGGTGAATCAGCGATTCCATTCTTGACAACGCTGCGGGCAGGTCGTCTGGGTGGACTCGGTCCTGTGACGGGTGGCCCAGCAGGTCCTGCGCCGAGGTAGCGCCATACAGCTGCGCGGCAGCCGGGTTCAGATAGACGAATTTTCCATCCCGAAGAATGTGGTTGGCCTCCAGTGACCACTCCACCAGCGCGTAGTACTTGGCCTGGGCCTCATGCAGTGCCTGCGTCAGGCGTTTGATCTCAGTCACGTTGACCAGATTGATCACCGCTCCCGTTGAGTCGGCCCCTTCGCTAGGGCAAGGCCTGATGGTGGCTTCCATCCAGTTGCCAGCGGGTGTCAGCAGCTGCGCCGTTTGGGCTGCGGGGTGGTCCAGAACACACTGAATGGTGGCGACCAAGTCCTCACACCCCAGCAGGTTGGCAAAAACATGGGCCAGCGGACGACCCACCTCCAGCCAAATCAAATTGGGAATGATGGCGGCATGGTCCGTGAAGCAGGTGACCCGCATACGCGCGTCGACGAATACAACGGCTACGCCAGCGGCGTCCATGAGGCGAATTGCCTCGGTGTAAGTAGCAGACCGTTCGTGCATGGTGGGGTCCGTAATTTGAGGCCAACAACAGCGATTCAATCGCTTTTCATCAGCCCACTCTAGCATCCAATTGATACGGATCAATGACCCTTTGGTGAGAGGGGCTGCGCGGTGAGACCCTGTCTTGCCCGAGTTGGCGACTCAAAGCCGCGGTTGGGCCATCCAAAAGAGAAAAAGGCTGGACGTCTTTTCAACGTTCAGCCTTTTGAAATCGGCCATTGGTAAAAATCACAACGACGCGGTCATATTACTGATTGGGCTTAGCTTGCGCCCGATAATCCCGACATGCTGCGCTTCTTCATTCTGTTTGTCGTCATCTTGGTCACCCTGTTTGGCCTGGAGTTGCTGCAACCCGTTCAGCAATTCGTGGTGCTCCCATGGACCGCGCTCTTGGCAAAAACCTGCGTTGCCTTGGTCAGCCTATTTGACAGCTCGGCGATGGCGCAGGGCAAGGTCTTGTGGAATGCCACGACCGGGTTCGGCGTCTCCATTGAGCCAGGCTGCAATGGTGTCGAGGCCTTTGTGGTGCTGTGCGCCGCAATAGGTGCGTTTCCAGCCGCTTGGAAACACAAGCTGCTGGGCTTGGTTGCCGGGTTTGTGGCTATTCAAGCGTTGAACGTGGTGCGCGTCATTAGCTTGTTTTATTTGGGGCAGTGGAACATGGACGTGTTCAGCTTTGCTCACACCTACCTGTGGCAAGCCCTCATCATGCTCGACGTGCTGGCGGTTTGGCTCATCTGGATGCGGGCGTTGGCACCCAAGTCGGAGTCGCCCCAAGCTGATGCGCCCGTCGTCGTCTGAAGCCATCATGAGCCAGCGCAAACCACTGACACGATTCTTCCTGCGCACCCTGGTATTGCTGGTGCTGCTCACTGGCGTATGGAGCCAGGTCAACAAATGGACATCCCAGCCCGTCGCCACACTGACCCATCTGGCGCTGGAGTTGGGTGCTCCCTATTGGGTGGAGTCCGTCCACCAATCACCAGGGCTCATCGAAGTACAAAGCCGTCTGGAGATTGCGGTAAGCGGCGGCGTCGGCGAAGTGATCGTGAGCGCCAGCCCGTCCCACTACGCCTATGGCCTGCCTATTTTGTGGGCCTTGATTTTGGCAGCTGGCGGACCTGGTCGAATGGGCAAGCTGGCGCTGGGTTATGTCTTGCTTTTGCCCGCACAAACCTTCAGCCTGACGATGGATCTGGTCAAACAAATGGCCTTGGCCGTGCCCGGCGGGATAAGGGTGCTGCACATTGAGCAATGGCAGCTTGAACTCATTGGCTTGGGGTACCAACTGGGCACCTTGGTGCTGCCCACGGTGGTGCCGATTGCGATTTGGCTGGTGCTGGATCGTGCCAACCTTTGGTTTTCCACAGAGCGCCTTTAAGTGCCAATTTAGACGAGGGGCATTCCCATTGCGTATGTCACCTTTTAGTCGTCCTCAAGCCAGTGCCAGGGTGGAGTGCCCAAATTGGCGCGTCAGCGACTTGGCCGAAAAAAAAGAATTGCGCTTACCGCCCTTGCGCTACACACGTCAAACCCGGTTCACTTGAAGATCCAAAATCCAACTCCTTCTACGAGTGTTGAACAAGCAGACACAAATTTAAAAGTGGCAGGCGCGACGTGCATGCAATCGGAATTATTTCCCGGGAGAGTTTGTGATCCTCGTGCAAACAACATCGACGAAAGATGGAAAAGTTCCAGAAAGTGTCTCAACGTTGGAAGCAGAGACAAGGCACCTACAAACCAGCACTCTTGCGTCGTCGAACTTGGACAATGCCAAACACCGCCATCAAGCTGGACAGGATTAGTACGCCCCATTGCGAAAGCGTGGGGACACCGGTCGTGACTGCGCCACCAAAAACAACGGGGGCGCCGGGATCATCGATTGCACCGTTGGCCGCTAGGTCGTTATCGCCTACACCACCGTCTTGTATGGTCAGTGTCACACTCAGTCGATCTGGCGCAAAAACGGCTTGGGCCACCGGCATTTGATACCAGTGATCCTGAGAGCAAGCGGCACCTGCGCAGTTGTAGCCTGCAGGACTTTTTCCATATTTCATGTAAACCGCTCCCGCTGGTACTGGCGATGTGTAATTGATGGTTACTTTCGCCGTCGAGCCTAGCGTTCCGCTGCCAAGTTGAAGGTTCGTTAAACCAAACGGAAGTGTTGCGCCAGACGGCAAAGGAGCCGTGGGAGCGGAAAAACTGACGGTGCCCAGAACCCAATCATTGTTGGACGCAGGCGCTGGTGACGACACTGCGCTTTGCCCCGTGCCCGCCGTGTTGCTCCAGTTGGCTGCGCAACTGGCAGGTACTGCGTCGGTTCCGGTGCACGTCCAGTTGAATTTTCCGGTCGCTGATGTTACGACTGAGGCCGCGCCATAAGTGCATAAATTCCCGCCAGGCACGGTGCCAAAAGATTGGTTCGCCGAAGCCCCGCAGCTACCTTGGGTCGGGTTAAGCACCAAATGCAAGGTGCTCTCTTTCTGGATGTTGTAGTCAGACAGAGTTCGGCCGTCCTCCAGTTGCTTGCCAGCAAAAATCAGGCGCTGTTGATCAGGCGGAATTCCTTCCTTATCCTGTATTTTTTGCTTGACGTTGTCGATGGAGTCACTGGGTTCAACGTCCAGCGTAATGGTTTTCCCCGTTAGGGTTTTGACAAAGATTTGCATCGCAAATGACGCTTGCGATGCAAAAATAATCAGGAACGCCACGCCGAGTCGAGCCAGCTTGCTGACCGCATTTTTCAGGTACTGAGGACCGCTGCGCTCTCCATATGCCTCAGAGGAGGACTTGAACACCATCCCGTTTTTGCCAGAAGTGATATTCAAGGCGGTGTCATTGATAGTTTTCAGCATCGATAAATGTCCATGGGTGGGAATTTGGCGTCTCAACCAATGGTAGCCAGTTGAAAAGAGGCGACCTTCTCAAGTTTGCTGGCCATCGCACTGGGATGGCGGTGGCAAACCTGAATAAGCTCATTCAACACCTGTTGATTGTGTTCAATGATGCCATCAAAAAGAGCGTGCGCCATTGAGAGGGGCACATCTTGAGTCTTTATCAGATTGGCAAATGTCGCTCTGGGCTGGGAAGGGTCTTTCAAGTTTGCGATTTCGACAAAACTCAGGTTGGTATGAGTCCCGGTCTTGCTGATTTTCGGAGTTCGGACTGAGCCGTGGACGTCCGCGAGGTGGTCCATCCTGGCGATTTTTAACGACCCCATAGACGGTACTTCAACAGTCACTTCACATGACAAGGCTGAGTTAGCAGGGGTCACAAAGTGATAGTTGACAAAGAAATGAAATGCGTCCAAGTGGCTGTGGTATCGGGTCAACACTTCGTCTTTGGCCATCCCCGTGACTTTGACACCATCTGCCAGCACGAAGGGTAGGCCGTCTGGAGCATGGTTAATCAATTCGGCAACAGGCATTAACCTTGATCCCGACTTGAACCCGATTTGACGGGCGATGCAATATTTTTGCAGACAGTATTTTGCGGTTGGTACCTGGCTCAACTCGTCTGCGGCGCCCAAGATGTGAAGGAAGTTCTTCAATTTTGGAGGCAGGGCTTGCCAATCTTGTTGATGCTGCTTGACGGAGTCAAAACCTCCATTGCCCCAACCGAAAAACGCGTGGTATTCCTCAAAAAAAACAATCGCTTTGGCACTGAGTAACGACTGGTACTTGGGCGCGATTCGAATGTTGTCAGTACGGTCAAGTTCGATCCAATGCGGGTCGATCAAGAGTGGCGTTGGAACATGGAGTTGAATGGGTAATCTAGGATTGACGGAAAAAAGTCCTTTTCCATGCGTGCCATGGCGCATAGTGAAGTTCTCGGCGACACCGCCCAGCGTCCTAAATTGCGACAGGATTTCGTGAAATTCCACTTTAGTACTTTGTTCGGCGTTCAGCGACCAGAATGTAAAGGCTGCGCAATTCAGAACGGAGGTTCTGCCCACACAGGAAAAAAGAATTCCCGGCACATCGCACTCGCTCTCCATTGTCAGCGGCGCACCATTGAATTCAAAGTTGACCTGGAAATTTTCAGGCGGCATTCGAACACACTCAACGTGTTGATGGCCAGCTAGAACCGAATATCAGCCAACCTAGATGCGGCCAAGTCCAATGGGTGCTTCCGACGGTGCGGTGGCCCTCACGAAGGTGTCTGTAAGTGCCATGGACAACCCTTGTTTGCTGGTACCTCGCTGGTTGGTATGTCATCGTATCCCGTGACATTGTGTGAGGCAACAAAAAACCCGCTGCAGCTATAAGCGACGCGGGTTTTGATATATTTTGACATGGCCTGAAGCAAGCAATTGGTGCCCTCGACAGGGATCGAACCTGTATCTGAGACTTAGGAGGTCCCCGTTCTATCCATTGAACTACGACGGCAGCGCCCCGCATTGTAAGGTGGGCTGGTTTGCGGCTCAGTCGTAGCGATGGGTGAAGATCAGGTCAACCGCGCTTTGGTTGCCGGTGGTGGCGCGCAGGGTGAAGCGGCGGGACAGGTCGTAAAAAACCTGCAGCGTGCCCACCGCGCCGGCCAATCCGGTTTCGTAAGCCACATAGAAGTCCTGCGACAGTCGTTTGCCCACCGTCAATGTCGCACCACTTACGCCACCGGTTCCGCCGCCGACGGACAGTTCGTCCAGCCCGATCCGTTGCGCCAGGCTGACCCCGGTGCCATTGTCATTGCGCCCCATCAAGGCCAGCGCCGCCTGTTGCAGCAGGGCGGTTTCTGCCCCGCCACCCGTGGGCGAGCGGCCCAGTACCAGCCAGGCCAGTTTCTCCGCTTCGGGCAACTCGGGGTCGGCATAGAGGCGAACGACGGGCGAGCGCGCCGTGCCGTTGATTTGTACGCCCACCCGCTGCGTCAGTTTGGAGCGCAAGGCCAACACGTTCAAGGAGGGGTTGTCGTAGGGGCCGGTAAAACGCAATACACCTTCCTCAATGTCCAGTTCCTGGCCATAGGCCTTGAAGGTGCCGCGCACGGTGCTCACCGTGCCAGTCAGGCGCGGTTGGCCATTGGTTTGAGCCGAGCTGGTGAGCGTCAATTTGCCAGCCAATCTAGAGGATAAACCGCGGCCTTTGACCTGAAAGTCCGGGCCAAGATCAAGCGTGACGAGCAAATCTGGTGTGATGGCGTTCCCCGACTCGGTGGCAGGGCGGCTCGCTGCGTCTGTGACGCTTCGACCGCGCACGACCACGTCCTTGCCCAGTTGGGGGGCGGAGTCATCGGGCAGGATGATCAAAGCCTCATCGGTCGTCAACGCGCCCCGAATAGCCAATTGGTTGTCCGCCAGTCGCGCAGTAAGTTGGCCAGACATGATCAGGCGGCGATCCACCCGCGAACTCATTCGCAGTGATTTTAGAGAGGTATCCAGATTCATGCGCAGGCGGGCCAGGGGATTGGCGGGGGGCGTATTGCCGGCGGGCAGCCATTCAACCAGTCCCTTCATCAGCAGTTGCCCGCCTTGTGCGCCACCGGCGCCTTGCAAGGCGAATTCCTCGATGATCAGGCGCTGTCCATCCAGCCGGGTCGTGAGCGTTCCCTGGCTGAAGTCAATGCCATCCACCACCGAACGCACGGCCATGTCTTTGGCCTGTAGACGGCCATACCAGAGCGGCGTGCCCAAGGTGCCCGAAAGCGTTGTGTCGGCGTCCAGTGTTCCGCTGAGGCGCCAGCCGGGCGGGGCCAGCAGTGACCAGGCACCCACCGGGGGCAACTCGGCGCTGACTTTGCCGGCCAGCGGTGCCGTCGGAGTCCAAGTCCACAGCCCGTCTTTGATAGGCAAGCGCGTGCTCGCCGTGGCGTTGAGTCGGCCCGCGCTCTGGCTATCCCAAATGACGGTGGCGCCCAGGTTTTCGTTGTTTGCAGTTAGCACCAGGCGAGCGTCACGCAAGCCGGCACTCAGGGCCACGGTTTGGCCGTCCTCGCCCAGCAGCTGAAGATCGCCGCTGGAGCGTTCGACAATCAAGGTCAGGTTCAGGTCGTCCGCACTGGTGGCATCCCACTGGCCGCCAAACACCAGGTCACCTCTCAGCCCCAGATTGGCCAGCTTGGTTTTACCCAGAAACTCAATCCAGCCCAAAGGCAGTTGGCTGATGCCGCCGCGGGTTGACCACTCCGTTTGACCCGACTTGCCATCGCTGCGATGTGACCAGCGGGCGTCTTGCCATTTAACCTGTGCCGTACCGGGCACGGGGCCGGTCAAATTCAGGGTGCCGGCACCCACGTCCAGCGACTGCCGATTGGGGTCTTGCGTCAGGTTGAGGCGCACCTTGTTGGTGAGCTGGGCGGTCCAGACGCCGGTGGTGCTGGATTCCTTGGCTGTCACTTTGGCGGTGTTGATTTGCGCCTGCCATTGACCATCACGCTGCTGGCCACCTTGCAGTTGAGACTGCAATGCCAGTTGGTGAGTGGCCGTGTTCACTTGCGCCTTGACTTGCAGTTCAAGCGCGCGCAGGGTGCCGGACAAGCTCAGTTGGGTGTCGCGTATTGCCAGTGAGGCTTCAGTCGCCTTGGGGCCCTGAAACAGGTCGAGCTTTGGCGCGTCGAGGGTGGCTTGCAGGTTCAGTGCCTGCCCTTGTTGTTGCCAACCCCCTTTCCAGCGAGCAGTCAAATCCGCACCCCCTTGGACGTTGACGTCGGTCAGACTTTTTGGCATGCCGGGAAGGCGGGCCAGCCACTGGGTGGCCAAGGCGGCATTGCCCAGTTTGAACTGCAATGATCCGTCGCCGTCGGTTTCCGCCATTTGGCCCACTACATCAGCTTGGGCGCCTGGCACCGTCAAGGCCAGCTTTCCCTCGGTGGCGAAGGTTTGGGTATGCACGGTGGCTTGACCGCTTATTTTGGCGTCATCGGTTTGCACCAGAAGCGTGTCAAGTTGCAACGTGGGGGCGCGCCAGAGGCCGCTGGCCTGCACGGTTTTCAGCCGCAAGCCCCGCAGTGTCTTGGAGACGGTTGCGGCCTGCTTGGTCGCTGGCTGCAAACTGGCTTCAAATCGGATGCCTTGAGTGCCTTGCGCAGCGGTCAAGGCGCCGTCCAGGCTGATCGCGTCCAACCGGGTGTCCAGTGCGGCCGGGTTGATCTGGCGGGCCGTTCCCGTGACTTTCCAGTCGGTGCTTGAGGCCGCGCCGTCCGGGCCGGGCGTGGCCTCGCCGCGGGCCAACAATTCGCCGCCTGCCCCTGTGGCTTTCAGCGACTTCAGCAACCAATGACCACCGTCAAACACCACCTGGGCGTTGAGGTCTTGCAAGGGCAAGGTCTGTTTGTCCCACGGGCCGCTGCGAGCGTTGCGCGCCGAAACCGACCCTTGCCAGCCCGTGCCGGCCGGGGCGACGTTCGCATCCCCGCTGAGATCCGTTGTGGGCGCCTGGGGCCACAGTGCCGCCAAGTTCAGGGATTGCCAGTTGGCTTGTGCCTGCGCCAGTGGTTGCGCTTTCCAGGGCTGGAGCTGCGCGCTCAAGGTGGCTTGCGGGTTTTGCTGGGGCTTTCCGCCCAAGGCTGGTTGCAGTTCGGCCTGCAATGCCAGTCGGGCATCCGCTTGGCTCAATTCGCCGGTCAGGCTGGCTTTTACAGTCACGGTGACGGCTTGATTGCTGCCCGGCACCTCCGTGCGAACCGTGCCGTTCAGCGTGACCTCGACGGCCATGGGGGCGAGGGCCTCAATCTTGGCTTGTAAAGCATAACTTCCAGAGGAAATATGCACTTCCCGCACGTCAATGCTGTGATTTTTGCTATCAAATTCATACTGACCGTTGAGTCCGGTTGCCACCACGGCAGGCGGCCCCGCCCACTCCACCGTATCAATGGCAAAGGGCAGACTGACTTTGATCGGCAGGCTGAAGTTGGCCGGGGGCGCCTTGTCCTCGGGTGGGCTGGGGGAGCGTTTGTCGTCAATGCGCAACTGCTTTGCCGTCAATTGGCTGATGCGAAGCTCGCCGTCCCATAGGGGAAGCAGCGTCCAGCCCAGTTCAACATCCTTGGCCTCAATACTGAGTTCACCTTGGCGCCAGCGCAAGCTGCCAATACGGCCGCCATCCCGCAAGGAGCCGCTGACATCGCTCACCGTGAGGGTTTGGTCTTCAGGCAGGTAAGCGGCGGCACGGGTCAGCAAGGTGGCCAGCGAAGTACTTGAACCACCCCACACCCATGCGCCGCCCAGCAGGGCCAGCACAAGCAGCAACAGGGCCAACAAGCCCCACAGGGCGAAACGAAGCACTTTCATCAGAAGTTGAAACCCACATTCATATGCAACCGAAGCCGTTTTGTGTCCACGCCGTAGGCCAGGTCGATTTGCAGCGGCCCAATCGGGCTCTTCCAGCGAACACCCGCGCCCACGCCCACTTTGAGATTGAGATTGGAAGGGTCGTCCGCGACACCCCCCGCGTCCACGAACAAGGCACCTTCCCAGTCCGTCACTTGCCCGTCGGAGATGAGTGGGCTTTGCCACTCCACGCCGCCATTCACCATATAGCGGCCAGGGGCCACCACCCCGCTCGTCTGGTTAACCCCCAGCTCGCGGTAGCTGTAACCCCGCACGGTCGTGTCACCGCCGGTCAAAAACAATTGGGTGCTGGGCAGGGAGATGCCGTCTTTGGCGATCACCGCGCCGCCTTCCGCGCGCAACACGATTCGCCCTGACCTCAGCTGTGTGGCCGCGTTGTCGTTGCTGTCGGCCAGTGAAAAGTAGTAACGCCCGCGAGCCAGTACCCGACTGAAGGGATCACGCTGACCCCCCAAAGTGGTGCCGCCACCGACTTCAACCCCCAGGCCCCAGCCGGACGAAGGGAAGGGCATGCTGTCAAAACTGCGCAGTGTGAACGCGTAATTGACACTGAGTGATTGGGCCACGATAGGCAGAGAATCGGTGCTGGACGCCGTGTCCGCCCGGTCATATTCGAGGTAATAGCTGCGGTCAATGCGTTCACTGTCTTGCCGGCGGCCACCGCGCCAACGTTGGCTGGTGACATCCACCCCGCCCGTGTTCTGGTTTTGAAGCTGGGCGGAGGTGATCCAGCGCCA
>JBBKVN010000018.1:0-22811 GCA_037968455.1 Rhodoferax sp. | reverse complement strand
CTGCCGTTTACGGTGGTGTTGGGGTCCAATGGCAAAGTGGCGCATCGTAAAATCGGTCAAATTTCCCCTGAGAATTTGCGTTCCTGGGTGACGGTGACGTAGCGTTATGCTAGATCTCGGGCTGGTCTCATTGTTAAAATCCTGTAAAATAAGAGAAGATGACTGTGATTTGGATGAATTTAAAGTAAATTCAGCAGTTGTAATATAAAGTTCATTGGAGACCTCATGGATCTGAGAAAGTTGAAGACGTTGATTGACCTCGTGTCTGAATCCAACGTGTCTGAGCTGGAAATCACCGAGGCCGAGGGCAAAGTGCGCATCGTTAAAGGTGGCGTGCCCATGGTTCACCACTACGCACCCCCGGTTGCCATGATGGCAGCCCCAGCAGGCATGCCGGCCCAAGCGCCTGCGGCAGTGGCTGAGGTTGCCGAGCCCGTCGCCAGTGGTCATACGGTCAAGTCCCCCATGGTTGGTACGTTTTACCGCTCGTCGTCGCCAGGTGCCAAGTCCTTTGTCGAAATCGGTGATGAAATCAAGGCCGGTGAGACCATTTGCATCATTGAAGCCATGAAGATCCTCAATGAAATTGAGGCTGACAAATCAGGCACGGTCACCAAGGTGATGTGCGACAACGGCCAAGCTGTTGAATACGGACAGCCCCTGTTCGTGATTGAGTGAGGTTGAACCGCAACGCCTATGTTCAAAAAAATTCTGGTTGCCAACCGAGGCGAAATTGCCCTGAGGATTCAACGGGCCTGTAGCGAACTTGGAATCAAGGCTGTCATGGTCTATTCTGAAGCGGATCGGGATGCCAAGTACGTCAAGCTGGCTGAGGAAGCGGTGTGCATCGGACCTGCGCCTTCAGGCTTGAGTTACCTGCACATGCCGGCCATTATTTCGGCAGCTGAAGTCACCGACGCTGAAGCCATTCACCCCGGCTATGGATTTTTGAGCGAGAACGCGGACTTTGCGGAGCGGGTCGAGAAAAGCGGCTTCCAATTTATTGGGCCCACGCCCGAGTCCATTCGGATCATGGGCGACAAGGTTTCCGCCAAACAGGCCATGATCAAGGCCGGTGTGCCCTGTGTACCTGGTTCAGAAGGCGAATTGCCAGATGATCCGGCCGCGATTCGCCGTGTGGCCAAGTCCGTTGGCTACCCCGTGATCATCAAAGCTGCGGGTGGCGGCGGCGGGCGCGGAATGCGGGTGGTACATACCGAAGCAGCGCTTATCAACGCCGTTGCCATGACCAAGGCCGAGGCGGGCGCGGCCTTTGGCAATCCGGCCGTGTACATGGAGAAATTTCTTCAAAATCCGCGTCATATCGAAATTCAGATTCTTGCAGACAAACACAAGAACGCGGTCTATCTGGGTGAGCGGGATTGCTCCATGCAGCGCCGCCATCAGAAAGTGCTGGAAGAGGCGCCAGCGCCGGGTATTCCTCGCAAGTTGATTGACCGTGTGGGCGAGCGCTGTGTGGCAGCTTGCAAAAAAATTGGCTACCGCGGCGCAGGTACCTTTGAGTTTCTGTATGAGGACGGCGAGTTTTATTTCATTGAGATGAATACCCGTGTTCAGGTGGAGCACCCGGTCACGGAGATGGTCACCGGTATTGACATTGTCAAAACCCAAATCATGGTGGCTGCGGGTGAGCGTCTGCCTTTCACGCAGCGACAGATTGAAATCCGTGGCCATGCCATCGAATGCCGGGTGAATGCTGAGGATCCCTTCAAATTCACGCCCTCGCCAGGGCGGATCACGATGTGGCATCCACCGGGTGGCCCTGGCGTACGTGTGGACTCTCACGTCTACACCAACTATTTCGTGCCTCCCAACTATGACTCCATGATCGGCAAAATCATTGTGCATGGAGACACCCGGGAGCAAGCCTTGGCGAGGATGAGAACCGCGCTGGGCGAAACAGTGATTGAAGGTATCAGTACCAATATCCCCCTGCACCGGGAATTGGTTGTGGACGCGAAGTTTGTGTTGGGTGGCACCAATATTCACTACCTTGAACATTGGTTGGAACAGCACAAGCGTTAAAGCAAAAACTACATGTTTGAACTGAAACTGATGTGCCCGGAGAGTCGGGTCGAAATCGTGAGCGACGCCCTGGATGCGCTGGATGCCTTGAGCGTCAGCGTTGAGGATGCGGATGCTCAGACCGACGCCGAGCAAGCTCTGTTTGGAGAGCCGGGCATGCCGCCGCCTAAAGACGGATGGCAGCGTTCTCGCATGCTTGCTTTGTATCCGACCGAAGTCGCCGCCAGAGAGGCGTTGGCGTTACTGCAGGTACAAGACTTCTTTTCTGACTGCGAGGTTCTGGGCGTCCAGGAGGTGGTCGAGCAAGATTGGGTGCGTTTGACGCAATCTCAATTTACCCCGGTTGATATCACACCGACATTCTGGATTGTTCCCACATGGCACGAGCCTCCTGCTGAAGCCCGGATTGTCATTCGGCTGGACCCCGGATTGGCGTTCGGTACCGGCACGCACCCCACCACTCGCATGTGTCTTCGTTGGTTGGCCCACCAAGGCGAGGCAGGGCATTCGCTGGGGCGTGTGCTTGACTATGGGTGTGGGTCAGGCATTCTGGCCATCGGTGCGGCCAAACATGGCGCATTGGATATTGATGCGGTAGATATCGATGATGCGGCGGTCGAATCGACGGTGCTGAATGCGCAAGCCAACAGCGTCCAGCTCAACGCCGGATTGCCGGACGCCGCTTCGGGCCAGTACCAAACGGTACTTGCGAACATCTTGGCGACGCCCTTGAAAGTGTTGGCTCCGCTGTTGTGGTCGCGAGTCGCGCCGGGCGGGGCCTTGGTTTTGTCCGGGATTCTTGAGCGACAAGCCGAAGAGCTGAAGTTGGCCTACGCGCCGTATTGTGAGCTGAGCGTCTCCGACCAGGAGGATGGCTGGATTCTGATGACCTCCAAGGCCTGAGGTCGCAGACGGTTCCTTTCCTATGAGCATGATCACCTGCTGTCCCGCCTGCGAGACGATGTTCAGGGTAGTCCCTGATCAGCTCCGAGTTTCCGCTGGCTGGGTTCGGTGTGGTCAATGCGACGAAATATTTGATGCCTCGGCGCACTTGGTGAGTAGCCTGCCCCCAACCGATTCTCAGGAGGCTGAGCCAACGGGTGACCAGCAGGCCGTCGAAGTGGCCGAAAATGCACAACCTGCACAACCTGCACAACCTGCACAACCTGCACAACCTGCACAACCTGCACAACCCGAGGCAGTCTCGTTGTCTGAGGCCGCTACCGCCTCAGAGCCTCCCTTTGGCTACTCGACTGACTTTCACGAAGTAGACCTCAATCTTGAGGTTGTTCCGAAAGACCGGGATTTTGAAACGGAAGCCCTGCTTGAATGGGCCGATGCTGGGCCGAGAGGTGAGGCACCGAATCAGACGTCTGCCAATGAGGATCCTGCTCCGGATTCAGTGGATGACGATCCAGGTTGGGCGTTTGAAGAAACGGAGAAGGCGGGTTTGTCAGCGGACGAGTTGCCAATCGAAGAGGTCTCTTTTCTTTCGCGGGGCAGTGAATCTACCAAGCGCAGTCGACCTGCATCGCGATGGTCCTTGGCCATTGTTGGTCTACTTCTCTCGCTGGGCTTGATGTCTCAGGCTACCTATCGGGAACGCAATAAATTGGCTGCATGGGAGCCCCGTTTGGCGCTTTGGTTGGAGCAAGCTTGCGACGCGCTTGGCTGCTCTGTTGAGTCGGTTCAGAAGATTGAATCGATCAGTGTTGATAGCTCCACCTTTGCAAAACTGCGTGGTGATACCTATCGACTGAGTTTTTCGCTGAAAAGCAGTGCGTCGACACCTGTCGCTTTTCCAGCCGTTGAGTTGACCTTGACGGATTCGCTAGATCGCCCGATCCTTAGGCGGATACTACTTGTGTCAGATTTTGGGCCGAGGGATGAAATCTTAGCTGCGGGCGCAGAATGGCCGGCTGCGATTGATATAGCGGTTCAGTCGACAGAGCTACCAGAGCGCGTCGCTGGATACAGGTTGATCGCTTTTTATCCCTGAGCCAATTTATGCCAGGGCTCTGGCAGATTTCTACTCGCACAGACGAAAAAAAGCCCGAATGGTCTGAGCATCGGGCTTGAGGCAGGGTCCGTCTGAGGGATCAGGGCTTGTTTCCTGTTGGAAAAGGCCATGCCGCTTGCGGGTTCAGTGTGGTTTGCGCTCCAGAAGCAGATTTCGCAGCCACCGTTTTCGCTTTTGCAGCTTTCTTGGCGGGTGCAGCGACTTTCTCGGCGACCTTTTTTGCTGGCGCCGCTTTTTTGGCAGCGACGGCTTTCTTGGCAGGTGCCGCCGCTTTGACAGCGACCTTCTTTGTTGATTCAGTTTTTTTCACGGGAGCCGCCTTTTTAGGGGCTGATTTTTTTGCAGTTGCCATTTATGTATCTCCTTGATTAGTTTGCAAAGAGCACTTCTTGCGCGATGAATGGCAAGAAGCGACGCATGGTGTTGGACCTTTGTCCAGCACCATGAATTCGGGGCACAAACCGACGCAAGCAGCACATGCTGGTGAGAGGGGTCGTGAAAAAGAGGAGGGCATCAGTGACTTAGTCCCAAGAAAGTGCGCCGCCGGATTGATACTCGATCACTCGGGTTTCGAAGAAGTTTCTTTCCTTCTTCAGGTCAATCATTTCGCTCATCCATGGGAACGGATTTTCTTCGTTGGGATAAAGCGCTTCCAGTCCAATCTGAGTGGCCCGGCGGTTGGCGATGTAACGCAAGTAACCCTTGAACATCGACGCGTTCATGCCCAGCACGCCCCGCGGCATGGTGTCTTCAGCGTATCGGTACTCCAATTCCACCGCTTGCTCAAACAAGGCGCGAATTTCGGCTTTGAACTCTGCAGTCCAGAGTTGTGGATTTTCGAGCTTCAGCTGGTTGATCAAATCAATACCGAAATTGCAGTGCATCGACTCGTCGCGCAGGATGTACTGGTACTGCTCGGCCGCACCCGTCATCTTGTTTTGACGCCCCAATGCCAGGATTTGCGTGAAGCCGACATAGAAGAACAGACCCTCCATCAGGCAGGCAAACACAATCAGCGATTTCAAAAGTGTCTGATCAGTTTCTGGTGTCCCCGTTTTGAAGTTGGGATCCATGATCGCCTCAATGTAGGGGATCAGGAACTGGTCTTTGTCGCGAATGGACTGAACTTCGTTGTAGGCGTTGAAAATCTCACTTTCGTCCAAGCCCAGTGACTCCACGATGTACTGATAGGCGTGGGTGTGAATGGCCTCTTCAAAAGCCTGGCGAAGCAGGAATTGACGGCACTCAGGCGCAGTGATGTGGCGGTATGTGCCCAGCACAATGTTGTTGGCGGCCAGGGAGTCGGCCGTCACAAAGAATCCCAAATTACGTTTGATGATGCGACGTTCGTCCTCGGTCAATCCATTGGGATCTTTCCACAACGCAATGTCCCGCGTCATGTTGACTTCTTGAGGCATCCAATGGTTGGCGCAGCTGGAGAGGTATTTTTCCCATGCCCACTTGTACTTGAACGGGACAAGCTGATTGACATCGGTTTTGCCGTTGATGATGCGCTTGTCTGCGGCATTCACACGTCGGGGGGCAATCGGTGCCTCGGTCAATGTGGGTGCTGTTTCGGGCGACGGCAACGTGGCGTCCGAACGACTTGAGTTCGAGTCGCTCGATTGAGGTGTTTGCGAGGAGGGATTGACTTCTTCGTCCCAGGTCAACATAGGTAATTCCAATCAGCAGATTATGTGAGCAGCACGGTGAATTGAAAAGACTTCATCCACTTAGTGACGCTATTGAGGCGATGAGTGTGGTGCATGAACATCGACTTGAGGCAAGGCGATGTTCATGACCTTATTGGCAGGACTCACAGGTGGGGTCATCCACCCCGCAGAATTTGACGTCGGTCGCCGGACCCGATGCCATCTGTTCACGCGCAGCGGCTGCTGCGGCGTCCAGCGCGCTCATGCCAGACTGGCTGGAAGTTGAAGACTCGCTGCCCGATGAAACAGCATTCATGCGGCCCGTTGTCACGGTTGATTTCTCAACGTGGGTGGCAGACATGGTGCGCAAATAGTAGGTGGTTTTCAAACCACGAATCCATGCCAGCTTGTACGTGTCATCGAGCTTCTTGCCTGACGCGCCAGCCATGTAAATGTTGAGTGACTGAGCTTGGTCAATCCACTTTTGGCGACGGGATGCGGCCTCTACCAACCAGCGTGTTTCCACTTCAAACGCGGTGGCGTAAAGCAGTTTGATATCGGCCGGCACGCGATCGATGGGCTTGAGTGAGCCATCAAAGTGTTTCAGGTCCATTACCATGACATCGTCCCACAGCCCCAGACGCTTGAGGTCTTGAACCAGGTAGTTGTTGATGATAGTGAACTCGCCGGACAAGTTGGATTTGACGGACAAGTTGCCAAAGCAGGGTTCAATCGAGGCGTCCACACCAATGATGTTGGAAATGGTCGCTGTCGGTGCAATGGCCGTGCAGTTGGAGTTGCGCATACCGTCGGCTGCAATCTTCTTGCGCAGGGAATCCCAATCCATGGTGGAGGAGCGATCCACCTCAACATAGCCGCCGCGCTCGCGAGCCAGCATGTCCAGCGTGTCGATTGGCAAGATGCCTTTGTCCCACAGCGAACCTTTGTAGCTGGAATACTGGCCGCGTTCCTTGGCCA
The DNA here is from genome assembly GCA_037968455.1 of Rhodoferax sp. Taxonomy (GTDB): domain Bacteria; phylum Pseudomonadota; class Gammaproteobacteria; order Burkholderiales; family Burkholderiaceae_C; genus Rhodoferax. Next base: position 16,115 of record JBBKVN010000018.1, on the reverse strand, counting down.
ACTCGGTCGACGCCCAGTACGCGTAGTAGCAGATCGCTTCCATGGAGGTGTCTGCAAACGCGACCGCTGCGTCACTGGCGTAGGGGATACGCAGCTCATACAGGCTGTCCTGGAACGCCATGACACCCAAGCCCACAGGGCGGTGACGCAGGTTGGAGTCGCGGGCTTTCTTGACGGCGTAATAGTTGATGTCAATCACGTTGTCTAGCATGCGCATCGCTGTGGTGATGGTCTTTTGCAGCTTGACGTGATCCACTGCCCCATTCTTCAAGTGTTGCAGCAGATTGACCGAACCCAGGTTACACACCGCAGTTTCGGTGTCACTGGTGTTGAGTGTGATCTCGGTGCACAGGTTGCTGGAGTGAACAACGCCGGCGTGTTGCTGGGGCGAGCGCACGTTACAGGCGTCCTTGAATGTGATCCATGGATGGCCGGTTTCAAACAGCATTGTGAGCATTTTTCGCCACAGATCTGCTGCTGGCAAGGTGCGTGCTGGCTTGAGGTCGCCGCTTGCCGCCAGCGCTTCGTAGGCCACATAAGCCTTCTCAAAATCGGCGCCAAACTTGTCGTGTAAATCAGGCACATTATTGGGCGAAAACAGTGTCCACTGGCCTTTTTCCATGACCCGACGCATGAACAGGTCGGGAATCCAGTTCGCTGTATTCATGTCATGGGTGCGGCGGCGGTCATCTCCGGTGTTTTTGCGCAACTCCAGGAATTCTTCGATGTCCAGGTGCCAGGTTTCCAGGTAGGTGCAAACCGCGCCTTTGCGCTTGCCGCCTTGGTTGACGGCCACGGCTGTGTCATTGACCACCTTCAGGAACGGAACCACGCCTTGGGATTCACCGTTCGTGCCCTTGATGTGTGAGCCCAATGCCCGTACACGCGTCCAGTCGTTGCCCAAACCGCCAGCGAACTTGGACAGCAGTGCGTTTTCCTTGATGGATTCGTAGATGCCATCCAGATCGTCTGGCACGGTGGTCAGGTAGCAGCTTGACAGTTGCGAGCGCAGCGTGCCGCTGTTGAACAGCGTTGGCGTGCTGGACATGAAGTCAAACGAGGACAGGATTTCGTAAAACTCGATGGCCCGCGCCTCTCGGTCAGACTCGTTCAGCGACAGGCCCATGGCCACCCGCATGAAGAAGGCCTGTGGCAGTTCAATCCGTGTTTTCCCAATGTGCAGGAAATAACGGTCGTACAGCGTCTGGATGCCCAGGTAATCAAAATTCAGGTCGCGATCGGCCTTGAGGGCCGCACCCAAGCGAACCAAGTCAAACTCGAGCAACTTGGCGTCGAGCAATTCATTGTCCACGCCCTTTTGGATGAACTGAGGGAAATACTCAACGTAGGCTTGGGCCATGTCGGCCTGCACCACGTCTTTGCCCAGCGCTTCTCTGGACATTGTGTGGAACAGCAATCGGGCGGTGGCGTAGGTGTAATCAGGGTCTTTTTCAATCAAAGTGCGCGCGGCAAGCACCGATGCTTTGTAAACCTCGTCCATGGGGACGCCGTCATACAGGTTACGCATGGTCTCCGCCATGATCGGTTCGGGTTTGACATCCGCGCCAAGTCCTGCGCACGCGGATTCAATCAGGCCCTTGAGTCGATCAAGGTCCAGCACGATCCGCTGGCCGTTGTCCATCGCGTGCAGCTGCTGCGCCTTGGGTGTGGATTGGCTGACTTGTTGCGCGCGCTCCTGAGCGTGCTTCTCACGGTACAGCACGTAGGCGCGTGCCACTTCGTGATGTCCGCCCCGCATCAGGCCCAACTCCACCTGATCCTGAACATCTTCAATGTGAAACGTGCCGCCGCCGGGACGTGAACGCATTAAGGCGCGGATGACGCCTTGCGTCAGACCATCCACTGTTTCGCGGACGCTCGCAGAGGCGGCGCCTTGCGTGCCAGTCACCGCCAAGAAAGCCTTCATCATGGCAACCGCGATCTTCGCGGGTTCGAACGGGACGACTGCGCCGTTGCGGCGAATGATCTGGTACTGGTTCACGTCATTTGACGTGGTTTGAAGGGAATCATCGCCCAGCGCGGATGTGGATGGGCTGGGCTGGCGCTCTGAAGGCGTGTTTAAAGCAGTTTGCATGGGGCTCCTCGTCTATTGCTGCGTGAAATATGGTGTCAATGGCACTGCGCACAAGCCTGGGGTCACGGGGTGGCAGGGCTTGACGGAAAGGCAGGGCACACTATATATGGGGTGTCTGGCTATCGCAAGCCACTACCGGTAGTGTATGTTGGCGTCAGGGTCTTTGTGCGACCAAGGTGTGCGTCGGGGGCGAAAGTGTACCCGGCGATTGACTCTACCAAGCCCACGGCAAAGCAGAAATCAAAGGGGGATGTGCTAAAAACTCGGGAACCGTAGCACGCACATCAGTGATGGCGGGCCTTTCCGGCGTGTCAATTGAAACAAGAATTATTTTTGGATCTGTCTCATTTACGAAAGCGGGTTCGAGATAGGTGACTTGGATGTTTCGGCATGCGACGTTTTAAGTTGACTAAATTAGTCGGGTAATCGGGTTCGGGGCAGTTGTTGATCGCTTAAACCCAGTGCGCGTTTCAAGCCAGGCCAGTCAAAACCGATACCGGGATCAGCCTTGCGACCCGGCGCAATGTGCTCATGCCCTGCGATATGGGCAATGGGATGACGCTGCATCACCGCGGCACACAGGCTGGTCAGCGTTTCATACTGTTCGGGCTCAAACAGGTCTCCCTCAAGGCCTTCCATTTCGATGCCAATGGAGTCATCGTTGCAATTGGCCCTGCCTCGGTAATAGGACGATCCTGCATGCCAGGCGCGATCATCGCAACTGACAAATTGCCACAGGTCGCCATTGCGCCGAATGTAGAAGTGTGAGGACACCTGCATGCCTTCGATACTTTTGAAATAGGGGTGGGCGTCCCAATCAAGCTGGTTGGTAAAGAGTCGCTGAACCTGGTCGCCGCCAAAATGACCCGGTGGCAGGCTGATGGAGTGCAGAACCAGCAAATCAACGCGGGCGTCACCGGGGCGGGGGCCAAAGTTGGGTGAGGCCAGATGGGCCGCATACCGGTACCATCCCCCGCGCCACAGTGTGCTGGTCTGCGCGACGTCAAAACGGCTCATCAGACGTGTCTCCACTTTGGGGTGCGTCGATATTCAGTCGTGCAATGCGGTAGCGCATTTGCCGCAGACTGATGCCCAACCGGGCAGCCGCTGCTGTGCGGTTGAACCCTGTCTCCCGCAGGGCCTGAATCAGAATGCCTCGCTCCTGATTGTCCAAATGAAGCTGAAGATCACTGGGAATGGCACTGGGTTCGTCTCCCAAGGCGCCACTTTGGCTGGTGACGAGCCTCGGCTCCTGCGCGAGCGGAAGCGGTGCGGATGGTTCAATCTGAAACGCGTCTTCATCGCTCAGAGCCACCGCTCGGTGCAACAGGTTTTCCAGTTCACGCACGTTGCCAAGCAATGGGTCTTGGGCCAGTTGGTTCAACACAGAGGCTGGCAAAACCGGCGTGGGGATGCCTGAATCATGGGCAATGCGCTCAAGCAAGGCCTGGCAAAGCGCCGGCAGGTCTTCTCTGCGGTCTCGCAAAGGGGGGATGGCGACTTCAATCACGTTCAGCCGATAGTAGAGATCTTGGCGAAAGCGACCCGCTTTCACCTCCTCCGCGAGATTTTTGTGGGTGGCGCTGACAATTCGGACATCGACCGACAGCTCCAGCGTGGCGCCAATGGGCCGCACGCGGCGCTCCTGAATCGCGCGAAGCAGCTTGGACTGCATGGCCAACGGCAGATCGCCAATTTCGTCCAGGAACAAGGTTCCCCCAGCGGCGGCTTGAAAAAAGCCGTCCCGGTCCTGTGTTGACCCGGTGAACGAGCCCTTCTTGGAACCAAAAAACTCGGCCTCCAGCAAGGCCTCGGGGATGGCGCTGCAATTGACCGCCACCCAGGGGCCATCGGCACGGTGGCTGTTGGCATGAATGGCCTGCGCGACCAGCTCCTTGCCGGTTCCTGACTCACCGTTCACCAACACGGGCGCCATGCTGCGCGCCACCTTGATCACTCGCTCCTTGACAATCCGCAACCCGCTGGATTCGCCCACCAGTCGCGCAATGGCCTTCGTCCCACGTGAGTCGGGCGCGTCTGAATCGCCGGAATGTGCCAGTGCACCGGCGCCACTGCTAGCGGCTGGCGAGGCGCTGTTGTCCCGCGCTGCGGATGCAACGACGTTTCGAAATTGTTTCAAATCCACCGGCTTGGTCAGGTAATCAAAAGCACCGGCCTTGAGAGACTCGACCGCGTTCTCCGCCGACCCATACGCGGTAATGACAATGCAGCGCTCTTTGCGCTTGTTAGCCTTGAGTTGTTGAATCAGGGAGAGCCCCAACCCGTCTGGCAGGCGCATGTCCGTAATCACGACATCAAACGACTGCGCCCCAAGTTGTTGCAACGCCTCAGAAACGTTTTCCGCGGTGTCCACCTGGTAGCCGGCGCGCAGCAACGTCAGTTCATACAGCGTTCTCAGATCCGGTTCATCGTCAACGACCAATATCCGGGTCGTGGTCGGCATAGGCGTCGAGGTCATGGGTGGGAAAGCGCGTTGTGTGTGAGTGTGTGGCTGCTGTCTCGCGCCACAAAGCCGTGAAAAGACACCAAAAATTCGTTGCCCTCAATGGAGTGGTCAATGCGATGGCCGGTGTTGCGCCGGTGAATGATGGTTGCTCCGTGTCGCTCACACAACTCCCGGCAAATATAAAGACCCAGACCACTGGAGCGGCTTTCCGATGAAAAGAATGGCTCAAACAAGTGCCGCTCAACCGATTTGTCCATCGGTTGGCCGTCGCTCCAAACGCCGACAAAAGCCCTCCCGCCGGGGTTTTGGCCGGCCGACACCTGAATGGCGTTCGTATTTTGGCTGGCGTAGCGTCGTGCATTGTCCAGCAGGTTGATCAGCACCCGGCGCAGGTGCTCTGGCTCGAACCTCACCTCGGTGGCGGCCTCTGCCTGGGTCAGGCAGAGCAGGTTCTTGCTCCCTGTCTGGGCTTGCCAGTCCCGGCAGGTTTGCTTCACCAGTTCATCAAGGTTGAGGGTGTCTGGCGCGCCCCGCTCCTCGTGGTGGGTGCGCGCAATGTCCAGCACCTCGTCCACAATGCGTTCCAAGCGCAGTGCATTTTGCTGGACCATCTGGGTCAGCTGCTTGTGACCCGGGTCGGTCAAGTCTTCGTCGAGCAAGGCGTTCGCCTGGGCAATGGCCGCCAGGGGGTTGCGGATTTCATGCGCCACGGCCGCTGACATTCGTCCCATGCCGGCCAGTTTTTCAGTGCGCACCCGCGCCTCCATTTCCCGCTGGTCCTGCAAAAACATGACACACAGGCATTCATCAGCCCCGTCACTGGCAGAAGTCAATTGCGTTTGCGCCCGAAGTCGGCGTGGCCCTTGCCCCGAATGGCGAAGAGTGATTTCAGACTGCTGGGATGATGTGTTGGCAAAACTCAGCTGCATCAAATCGACCAGCCCTTGCCATCCCTTTCTGGCCCGGAGGTTAAAAAACTCGGCATCCAGAAACCGTTCCGGACCCAACAACCGCCGTGCGGCCGGATTGGCGGCGCGCACGGTGCCGGTTTTGTCGATGACCATGATGCCGTCACTCAAGGACTCGACCACCAAAGCGTTCACTTGCCGCTGAACGTTGGCGGCCAATTGGTTGCGTTCGGCGCGAAGCTCAATGTGGGCCATTCGGGTGGCAAACTGGTTCGCCAAAAAGGACAGCGCAAAACAACCCGCCCCGGTCAAAGCCGCTTGCAAGAAATGAGAGGCGGCGTCCCCCGATCCGTGAACCACGACCCACCCGGCGTAAACAAAGAGAAACAGGGTCACGGAAGCCGCCGCCCCCATGGCGAGGATCATGGACCCCAGGATCGACGTCATCAAGACGGGCAACGCAAACAGGGGGGCATAGTTGATGCTGGTGTCTTGCGTCATCTGCAACATGGCGAACGCCACCACATCCACGCCAACGGTGCCGAACCACTGGGCGTCAAACTTCTTGCCCATCGGGCGTGGCCGCACCGCCAAGCGAACGACCAGGGTGGCGACAAAATAGGTCACGCAGATCAGAAGGGGGAGGGCGTCCTTGGTCGAGGACAACGCATAGAAAACACTTTGCAGAAGGACGAGCACCAGACCCAGGGTCACACGGGCCGTCATGAACCCGTGCCAGACTCGGTTGAACTCGTCGGGTTGATCCGCCTGCTCTATGCCGGGTTCAAGTAAGTTTGGCCCAAACCAGGAGGGTGCAGCGTCCCGAGGCTGCTTCATTCACGGCTCCGCGTGTTGGCGATGGTCTGCGCAGCAATAGGAGCCGTTTTTTCCCTGAACGGCGTCGGCCACCGGAACATGCACGGAGCACAGGGTGCAACGCACCATATTCAGTGGTTCATTGCTCGCCTTGTCCTCGTTTTTCTCGGTGGGGCGATCCGTCGGTTGGCGATTGCGCCACAACAGGACGCCAATCAATACCAGTAAAACCAGCAAACCAAACTTCATGTCGACACTCCCAGGATGATCTCCATCACAAAGCGTGATCCCACATAGGCCAATAGCAGCAAGCCAGAACCCACGTAAAGAATGCGCATGGCGCGTTTGCCACGCCAGCCAAAGCGCGCCCGCCCAATCAGTAGAAGGGCGAAGCACAGCCACGACAAAATGGAAAACGCTGTTTTATGGTCCCAATGAACCGGTGCCGCCGAGCCGTACAGCGATTTGCCAAAAAGAATGCCCACCAGTAGCGTGGCGGACAAAAGGGTGAAGCCCGCGCCGACAAAGCGAAACGTCAGCCTCTCCATGGTCAGCAGTGGCATGCCGCTGTGCGACTCGGTCGCGTGGCGAATCTGGTTTTCAGCCCGGTTCATGAACCAGGCATGCACCACGGCGACGCCAAACAAACCGTAGGACGCGATGCCCAGCGCCCAATGCAGCGGGAGCCAGGGCGAGGCCGTGGCATGGAGCTTGTTACCGGGGAAAATCAAGGCCAGCAACACCGCCGCGGCGCCCAGGGCAGACAAGGCCCAGCGGGTTTTCAATGCCGGGTAGATGTGACTTTCCACCGCATAAACGGCCGCGATCAGCCAGGCAGTGACCGACAGGGCGGGGGCAAAACCAAAGCGCGGCTCTTGTCCTAGCAGACTCCAGGCCAGCAAACTGCCATGCAAAAGCCAAGCCAGCCAGACCACGGAGCGGGTTGTCTTGTCACCCAGGCGTGAGGCGCAGAGGGCTGATCCCGCATAGGCCGCAGCGGCGCCCAAAGCCAAGGCGAGACTAAGTGGGGTGGCACTGGCTAAAATCATGGCTACAGTTTAGCGTTTTGCTTGTCTCCACTGCCTGTTGGCACCAACCTGGGTTCCGTTCACCGGAATACTCCCTATGGCATCCGCCCTTACCGACAAACTCTCCCGCCTCGTCAAGGAAATACGTGGCCAGGCCCGTATCACCGAAACCAACGTCACCGAGATGTTGCGCGAGGTCCGCATGGCCTTGCTGGAGGCCGACGTGGCCCTGCCTGTGGTGCGCGACTTTATTGCCCGCGTGAAAGAAAAAGCGCTGGGGCAAGAAGTTTTGGGCTCCTTGACGCCGGGACAGGCGCTGGTCAGCATCGTCAACAAGGAGCTGGCCGCCACCATGGGCCAGGGGGTGAGCGACATCAACCTGGCCGCTCAACCCCCCGCCGTCATTTTGATGGCCGGTTTGCAGGGCGCGGGCAAGACCACCACCACGGCCAAGCTGGCCAAACATTTGATCGAGAAGCGCAAGAAGAAAGTGCTCACTGTTTCAGCCGACGTTTACCGCCCGGCGGCCATTGAGCAGTTGAAAACCGTGACGGCCCAAGCGGGCGCCGAGTGGTTCCCCAGCGCGCCTGATCAAAAGCCGGTCGACATTGGCCTGGCCGCGCTGGACTATGCGCGCAAGCACTTTTTTGACGTGTTGCTGGTGGACACCGCCGGCCGTTTGGCCATTGATGAAGCGCTGATGCTGGAGATCAAGAGCCTGCACGCCGCGCTCAACCCGATTGAGACCCTGTTCGTGGTCGACGCCATGCAGGGTCAGGACGCGATCAACACCGCCAAGGCCTTCAAGGAAGCGCTGCCGCTGACCGGCATCATCCTGACCAAAACCGATGGTGACTCCCGTGGCGGCGCGGCTTTGTCCGTGCGCCAAGTCACCGGTGCACCGATCAAGTTTGCCGGTACCAGCGAGAAAATCGACGGGCTGGAAGTGTTTGACGCCGAGCGTCACGCCGGGCGTGTGTTGGGCATGGGCGACATTCTGGCGCTGGTCGAGCAGGTTACCTCCGGGGTGGACATGGCCGCCGCGCAAAAGCTGGCCGCCAAGGTCAAAAGCGGAGCCGCCTTTGATCTGAACGACTTTCTGGCCCAAATTCAGCAAATGAAACAGATGGGCGGGCTGTCCAGCTTGATGGACAAGTTGCCTGCGTCCATGGCGGCCAAAGCTGGCCAGATGGACATGAGCAAGGTTGAAAAAGACATCAAGCGCAAAGAGGGCATGATTTACAGCATGACGCCGCTGGAGCGCCGCAAGCCCGAACTCATCAAAGCCACCCGCAAACGCCGCATTGCGGCCGGTTCCGGTGTGCAGGTTCAGGAAGTGAACCGCATGCTCAAGGAGTTTGAGCAGATGCAGGACATGATGAAAAAGATGAAGGGCGGCGGCATGATGAAGATGATGAAGCGCATGGGCGGCATGAAAGGCATGCCAAAAATGCCGTTCTGATCACGCCAAGAATTATTGGTGTTTTAAGGATCTAGCGCCCGTGTAGCCTGCGGGAGTAGCTATGATTTGAGTAGCGTCTGGCCGCTGCCTAACCCTATCACGAAGAGGGCCGATTCAAAGCAATTCGGGTGACTGAACCGTGACCACCACGGTTTGTGACTCATCCTGGCGCTGACGATTTCGCAGCCACCAGACCGCGCCTTTTTTCACCGAGCATTCGGATTCGTTCAGGTTCAGCAGCTGGGCAATGGTTTGCCCCAGCGTCGGCTGATGCCCAATCACCATCACCACCCCTTTGGCGTCGGGCCACTGGACCAGTTCCAGAAGCTGGGCCACGCTGGCGTCCGGGGCGAGTTCGGGTCTGATTTTGTATTTTCGACCCAGGGCGTCCGCTGTTTGAACCGTGCGTCGGGCCGGACTGGCGAGTATTCGGGCGCCTTCGGGAATCTGGCGGTCCAGCCAGGCGGCCATGCGCGTCGCCTGCTTCTCCCCCCGGGTGGTGAGGGTGCGCGCCAGATCGTCGCATCCTTCCTCCCACTCCTGGGCTTCTGCGTGGCGCCACAAAATCAAGTCCATCTCAGGCGTTTCTTTCGATGACGTGCCCCGCATAACGGTCCATCAGGGCGGCTTGTGCGCCGTGAGCGGCCTGGAGGTTGCTCGGTTTTACCCGCTCGTAGCTGCCATCGGGCAACAAATCCCAGCCATCCACACCGTCGTGCAAATAGGCCACCAGACACTCATCCACAATGCGCTGGCGCTGGACCGGGTCGGTGACTGGCCAAGCCAGCTCAACCCGGCGCATCATGTTGCGATTCATCCAGTCCGCGCTGGACAGAAAGAGCTCCTCCACCTCGTCGCGGCCGAAATAGAACACGCGTGAGTGCTCCAGAAACCGGCCAATGACGGAACGCACCCGGATGTTGCCGGTCACGCCAGGCACCTGGGCGGGCAGCATGCAGGCGCCTCGCACAATGAGGTCAATCTTCACGCCTTGTTGGCCGGCCTTGATCAAGGCATGCACCAAGGCCTCGTCGGTCAAGGCGTTCATCTTGGCCACAATGCGGCCGCGCCCGCCGGCCGCGGCACAGGCGGCCGTTTCATTGATCTTGGCGATCAGCTTGCGGTGCAGGTAAAACGGGGCCAGCAGCACCTGGTTGAGGCGCGGCAAGCGGCTGTGGCTGGCCAGGTGCACAAACACTTTTTCCATGTCCGAGGTCAACAAGGGGTCGGCCGTCAGGTGGCTCCAATCGGTGTACAGCGCAGCGGTGCGCGGGTTGTAATTGCCGGTGGACAAGTGCCCGTAGCGCTTGAGGTGGCGGCCCTCCCTGCGGGTAATCAGCATCATCTTGGCGTGGGTCTTGAGCCCGACCACGCCGTACAGTACCTGGGCGCCGATGGATTCCAGCATTTCCGACCAGTTGATGTTGGCTTCTTCGTCAAACCGGGCCTTCAGCTCCACTACCACGGTGACTTCCTTGCCGCGCCGCACGCCCTCGCGTAACAGGTCCATCAACTCGGAGTCACTTCCCGTGCGGTAAATGGTCTGTTTGATGGCGAGTACGTCGGGGTCGTGCACGGCCTCCCGCAGAAAAGCCAGCACGCCGCCAAAGCTCTCAAAAGGCTGGTGAATCAGCACGTCACGCGCTTTGAGTTGGTCAAAGAACGACTCGCCGGGGATCAATTGAGTTGGAAAACAAGGCTGGTATGACGGGAAGCACAATTCTGGCGAGTCCACCAGGTCCAGCAACTGCGTCAGCCGCGCCAGATTGACGGGCCCGGGCACGCTGTACAAGGCTTGGGCCGGCAAATCAAACTGCTTGAGCAGAAACGCCGATAGGTAGTCAGAGCAACCCGCCGCCACCTCCAGGCGGACGGCCTGGCCAAAATGGCGTTGCTCCAGACCTTGGCGCAACGCCGTGCGCAGGTTGGTGACGTCGTCCTCGTCCACCGCCAGATCCGAGTGACGCGTCACTCGGAACTGGGAGAACTGGCCCACGTCCCGTCCCGGAAACAACTCGGGCAAGTGCGCGCGCATCACGCTTGAAATAGAGACAAACAACTGCCCGTCACCAGCCAGCTTGTCGGGCAGGCGAATCATGCGCGGCAACACGCGGGGAATCTTCACGATGGCAATTTCATTGGCGCGGCCAAAGGCGTCCTGGCCACCCAGTCGGACGATGAAATTCAGTGATTTGTTGGCCACCTGGGGAAACGGGTGCGACGGGTCCAGCCCGACGGGTATCAGCAAAGGGCGCACCTCGCGCTCAAAATACTGCCTCACCCATCGGCGTTGCTCAGGCGTGCGGTCGCCATGCGACACCACCTTGATGCCCTGTTGCGCCAGAGCGGGAATCAGTTCGTCGTTATACAGGGCGTACTGGCGCGCCACCAGTGCGTGCGCCGCGCCGGCCAGTCGTTCGAACGATTGAACGGTGAATTGGCCCTTGTCGGCTTGGCGCTGGCTGGCGTTCAGGTGGGGCTCGGCCCGCACCTCAAAAAACTCGTCCAGGTTAGAGGACACGATGCACAAAAACCGCAGACGCTCCAGCAAAGGCACGTCGGGGCGGCAGGCGCAGTCAAATACCCGCCCATTGAAGGCCAGAATGCTGTGGTCGCGGTCCAGCAGCGTCAGTCCGGGGGGCGTTTGCTCGGTGGCGGGCGGGTGAAAGGGTGAGAGCATGGTGTTTCGCGCTAATGTGTGACAGGAGGGTGACGCATTGTTGACGATTCAAATGACGGTCCTGTGACAAGTCAGCCACCACCCGTTCTGTTCAGAGGGGCACCGGTGTCCAACGCCTCCATGTGACCCCCCTGGGGGCTGGCGATCAATTTACCACTTCCCGTCAACTGGCGACAACCACCACGGCCCGCTCGTCAGGCGCCCAGAAAGTGCTTGCGATAACGGGGCGGCAGGTCGGGGATTCGCAGCATCATGGGTAAATCGGCCGAGTTGAAGTCGGGGTCCCAGGCCGGCGCGCCCAAAATTTTGGCGCCCAAGCGCAAATACCCTTTGATCAACGCCGGCGGCGCCACCTCAAGCGATCCGTCAAGTTGATCAATTGGCAGCGGCAGGCGGGGGTGCACATGGTGCTCAATGGGGGCCAAGTGGGTTTGTTTGAGCTGCTGCCAGATGCTGGCGGCCGCATCGCCGCTGACGATACCGTTATGCAGCATGGGAATGCTGGCACAACCAATCATGGTGTCGAGCTGGTTGCGCGCCATGAACTCGGCCAGTGCGCCCCACAAGGCCATGATCACCCCGCCACTGCGGTAGTCTTTGTGCACGCAGCTGCGGCCCAGCTCCACCATGCGCTCGCGAAGGCTGCGCAGGCGGGTGAGATCAAACTCCAGATCACTGTAGGTGCTGCCCACGCGTTTGGCTTGCGCGGGTGTCAGCACCCGGTAGGTGCCCACCACCTGACGAGTGTGGGCGTCTCGCACCAGCAAATGCTCGCAATAGTTGTCAAACAGGTCAATGTCATGGCCTGGCACCTTGGTGGTCAGGCGCGCGCCCATTTCGTCGGCAAACACCTTGTAGCGCAAACGCTGGGCCAGGCGAACCTCATCCTGGTGCCGCGCCCACGATACTGAAAGCTCGGCTCGCTCGGGTTGGGGGACTGGCACCGGAATCGCCACAGTGTGGCGGGTCTGAATGCGGCTCAATAAACCTTTGGGCAAGGCCAAGGGGGAGAGCGGAAACGTCGGGCTGGGCAATTCTTTCATGGGGTTCTCCTTCAGAGGTTCAAAAAGTTCTGAATGGCTGAGATCGGGGCTGCGCCGCCAGCGGCTTGGGCTCGTTCTTGCCTCTTTTTTGTGTTGGCCCCTGCATGGTGGCTGGCGGACGTGACACCACGATGGCGAATTCATGGCATTTGTGTGACAGGGCGCAGACCCGTTGAAATCACGGTTTGGCTGGCAATGAAAGTTGATAAACTGAAATGGATGTCTGCCTCCCTCCGTCAAAACCGTTTTCGCCAATGGACTTTGGTCATTGCCGTGTTTTTGTTCGCCGGTAGCGCGAGTGCCTGGTTGATCTGGAAGTCGCAGCGGGAACATCTGATCGAAGCACACGCTCGTGCTTCCGAGTTGGCCAATGACCAGGCACAAGCGTTGCAACGTGGCATTGAGCGCTCCCTGTCGGCCTCGTATGCGCTGGCCGCCTTGGTTCGGCGGGGGCAGGGCGATGTGCCGGATTTCGAAGCCATCGCGACAGAAATGTTGCCCTTTTACCCCGGTGTGGCGGTGTTGGGCCTGTCGCCGGGGGGCGTCATCAAAGATGTGGTCCCACGGATTGGCAATGAAAAACTGATCGGGTTCAACCAGTTGGGTGATGAGGTTCAGGCACGTGAGGCCACCAAAGCCCGGGACTCAGGCAAGCTGACCTTGGCCGGTCCATTGAAACTGATTCAGGGGGGGCTGGGTGTGGTGGGACGACTGCCCATTTTTCTGAGCGACAGTCGGGGCAACTCCAAGTTCTGGGGTTTTTCCTTTGTCACGCTGCGCTTTCCCCAGGCGTTGGCGGCCGCCAACCTGGCGCTGATCAATGAGCGTGGTTATGCCTACGAGTTGTGGCGAAACGTTCCAGAGTCGGGCGGACGTCAGCTGATTGATGCCTCACAGGGGGATGCATTGACCAGCCCTGTCAACGCTGTGCTGGATCTGCCCAACGGGCAATGGACCCTGAGCGTCTCTCCGTTGGCGGGGTGGCATGCCACGCAAAACACCGGCTTCCAGATGGGGGCGGCGCTGGTTTTCAGCCTGCTGATGGCTTACGTGGCCTGGCTGGCCTTTGAAATGAAGCTGCGGGATCAACGGTTGGAGACCGAGGTGACTGAACGCACGGCGGAGATTCTGGCCGCCAAGCGCCACCTGGAGGCCACCCTGGCAGCCATTCCCGACGCCCTGTTTGAAATGGATTTGGAGGGCCGGCACCTCAGTTGTCAAACGCCTGTAGATGAGTACCTGGCGCGGCCGGCAGATATTTTGCTGGGGAAAACGGTGTCCGAGGTGATGCCACCGGAGTCGGCCACCATCATCTTGTCGGCATTGCGGGAGGCGCATGAAAACGGTCGATCAACGGGCAAGCAGTTCAAGTTGCCGCTGGCCTCGGGCGAGCACTGGTTCGAGCTGTCCATCTCTCGCAAGTCGACTGGGCCGGACGACGACCCGCGATTCGTGGTCTTGTCGCGCAACATCACGCAGAACAAACTGGCCGAGGAGCGCATCCGCATGCTGGCGCACTTCGATCCCCTGACAGGCCTGCCCAACAGGTCCATGTTGGCTGACCGCTGCAAGCAGGCGCTAGCCACGGCGCACCGCAAGGGACAACCGCTGGCGCTGCTGTTTCTGGATCTGGATCACTTTAAGCACATCAACGACTCGCTCGGGCACATGGTGGGCGATCAGTTGTTGATTTCCTTTGCCGGCCGGCTGCAATCCGAGGTGCGCGAGCAAGACACCGTGTCTCGGCTGGGGGGTGACGAGTTTGTGCTGCTCCTTCCTGATACTGATGCCAAAGGCGCCGCGTATATGGCGGAGAAGTTGCTGAAGTCGTCCATGCAAGCCTTGCAACTGGACCAGCACGAGTTGACGGTGTCGCCCAGTATCGGAATTGCGATGTTTCCGGTTGACGGCGGCAATCTGGACGACCTGTCCCGCTGCGCTGATGCAGCCATGTACCGCGCCAAGCAAGACGGGAGAAACAGCTTCCGCTTCTTCACGCCAGAGATGCAGTCGCAGTCCGAGCGTGTCCTGGCCATTGAGAATGGCTTGCGCAAAGCGCTGGAGCGCCAGCAACTGAGCCTGTGTTACCAGCCGCAGGTCTGCCTGAGAAAACGCACCGTGAGTGGTGCCGAGGTGCTGTTGCGCTGGACTCACCCCGAGCTGGGCGTGGTGTCCCCGGCCGAGTTCATTCCCATTGCGGAAAGCAGTGGCCTGATTTTGCCGATTGGAGAGTGGGTGCTGCGCACCGCGGCGCAGCAATGGACAAACTGGATGGCGGCCGGCATGGCGCCCATCACCCTGTCAGTCAACCTCTCGTCGGTGCAGTTTCGCCATGCTGATTTGCCAGAGATGGTGAGCGCTGCGCTGAAAGACACGGGTTTGCCGCCCCATTTGTTGGAGCTGGAGTTGACCGAAGGCGCCGCCATGACCAAGCCGGAGTCAGCTGTGGCGGTGATGAACGATTTGCATGCACGCGGCATCCGCATGTCCATCGATGATTTTGGCACGGGCTACTCCTCGCTGAGCTACCTGAAGAAGTTCAAAATCAGCAAGATCAAGATTGACCAGTCTTTTGTGCGGGACATCACCGTGGACCCGGACGACAAAGCCATCGTCGGTGCCATCATCAAAATGGCCGACAACCTGGGCATGACGACCATTGCCGAAGGGGTTGAAACCCAGGCCCAGCTGGACTACCTTCAAGAACAGGGCTGTGGCCAGCTTCAGGGCTATTTTTTCAGCCGGCCCCTGCCTCCCGAGCCCTTCCGCGAGTTCATTGACGAGCACCAAAACCCGCGCTGAGCGGGGTGGCGGCCGCTCAGGCCGTCAAGGGCTGGTCCTGGGTGACCACCTCGCCGCGCAGTGAAAACGTGCGGGTTTCGGTGATGTTCACATCCACCATTTGCCCAATCAGGCGCGGCTGGCCAGCAAAGTTCACCACCCGGTTGCATTCGGTGCGGCCCATCAGTTCGCTGCCGTCGCGCTTGGAAGGGCCTTCCACCAACAGGCGCTGCACCGTGCCCAGTCGACTCTCGCTGATGCGTTTGATGCTGTCGTTGATCACGCCTTGCAGGTGCTGCAGGCGGCGCAGCTTCACCTCGTGCGGGGTGTCGTCATGCAAGTTGGCCGCAGGGGTGCCGGGGCGGGGGCTGAAGATGAAGCTGAAGGAGTTATCGAACCCCACATCGTCAATCAGCTTCATCATCTTGCCGAAGTCTTCCTCGGTTTCGCCGGGAAAGCCGACGATGAAGTCGCTGCTCATGGCCATATCGGGCCGGATGGCGCGTAACTTGCGAATGGTGGACTTGTATTCCATGGCGGTGTAGCCGCGCTTCATGGCCATCAAAATGCGGTCCGAGCCGTGCTGCACCGGCAGGTGCAAGTGGCTCACCAGCTTGGGCAGCTTGTCGTAGGCCGCAATCAAAGACGGGGTGAACTCGTTGGGGTGGCTGGTGGTGTAGCGAATACGCTCAATGCCGGGAATGTCAGACACGTACTCCAGCAGCGTGGCAAAGTCCGCCATCTCAGCAGTCAACGCCGACTCGTCACCAATCATGCGGGCGCGATAGGCGTTCACGTTTTGGCCCAGCAGCGTGATCTCTTTCACCCCCTGGTC
>JBBKVN010000017.1:0-3438 GCA_037968455.1 Rhodoferax sp. | reverse complement strand
GGTGAAAACACCTGCTTCACCCGGTCTTTCACCTCAATGAGTTTTTGCACCTTGGCACCCATCTTCATCAGGCTGGCCAGGGTGGCGGAGTCCATCTTCTCCACGTCGTCCAGCCAGCTGGTCATGAGATCGATGAAATCGTGCATTTGCGTCATGCGGGCCTGGGCGTGAATGTCGGCCGCGCCGCTGGGCTGCTCCATCAGCGCATCGCGCAGCATGGAGAGCGTGGGGTCAATCTCGCGCTTGCGCCGCTCAGTCGCCAAGGTGCGAAAAATGGCCCACACGTCTTCAGGTGCCTGAAAGTATTCGCGCCGGTCATTGGGCTGATGGATCAGACGCACCAAGTTCCAGGACTGCAACTCTTTAAGCCCCATGCTCACGTTGGAGCGCGAAAAGCCCAGCCCCTCGCCCACCTCGTCCGCGTTCAGCGGCTGGGCCGAGACATACAACAGGGCATAAATCTGCCCTACGGTGCGGTTAATGCCCCAGCGGCTGCCCATCTCGCCAAAGTGCAGGACAAAGCGCTGGGTTAAGGGAGGAAGGTTCATGGTGCACTCTTTCTGAATTTTCAGTATTTTCTGAAATTACAGGAATTTCCGTTTTTTGTGAAAAATTGTTGATTCAGGATAAGGGGCATCGGGCCAAGTTGTGGTCAGTGGCAGCTTGCAGCGCTACGCGGAGGTCAACTGTTTTCTCGGGTGAATTGCCTCTATAGTGTCTGCCCGACGTCTTGTGGCGCACCAACCCGCCTGCCTGAAGTCCGTCCCTAAATTGTTCTCTTATTGATAGCTTCCAGTGCCAGTAGCTACTGGCCCGGACGCGGATTTGACTGTAAAAATCAACCCATGACCCAAACCACCCACTGCACAGCCTTCATGAGGCTACATTCCCGCGAAGGAGCCATTTGAATGGGCGCCAAACTCCACTTTCGCTACGCCAGCATGAATGCAGGCAAGTCCACCCAGCTGCTGCAGATTGCCCACAACTACGGCGAGAGTGACCGCCGTGTGTTGCTGTTCACGGCAGCGATTGACCACCGGGCCGGTACAGGGGTGATTGCCTCACGCCTGGGCGCGCAAAGCCCAGCGCTGACCTTTGATGCGCAAACCAACTTTCGCGCCCAGCCCCCCTGGTATGACGGCGTGTCGTGCATCCTGATCGACGAGGCGCAGTTTTTGAGTAAAGCCCAGGTGCAACAACTGCACCAGGTGGCGGCCGTGGACAACGTGCCGGTGATGTGTTTTGGCCTGCGGACCGACTTTCAGGGCGAGCCGTTTGAAGGGTCCACCCACTTGCTGGCGCTGGCCGAGGACATTCAGGAAATCAAGGCGATATGCGCCTGCGGGCGCAAATCAACCATGAATATGCGTCTGGACGAAGACGGCCGGCGCGTCACGGCCGGTGATCAGGTTCTGATTGGTGGCAACCAGCGCTATCGCCAAGCATGCGCACGCTGTTTTTACAGCGGCGCGGCGGCCTGAATAGGCAAAAGGCGCACACAAACTGGGCGGGGTAGCGCACAATTCGGCATCCGCGGTGCCCCTGCCGCAGCCAAGCACTCTCTTCACCGCATGAGTATTTTTGACCGCTTCAAGGCCCCGGCCCGGAAAACCCAGCCCGCAGCGGACAGCGTGACGCCCGCTACTGCCGAGCGGCGCAATCGCACCCGCCGCGATGCACGCCAAGGGGCGTCCGCCCTCCTCATTGACGACTCGCCCACGGTGCTGGCGGCACTGCGCAAGTTACTGGGCTCGGCAGGCTACGTCACACGGGAAGCGCCCGATGCCGAGCAGGGCCTGGCGCTTCTGGCCGAACATCTGCCGGACCTGATTTTTCTGGACATTGTGCTGCCCGGAATGAACGGCTTCAACGCCTTGCGCACCATTCGCAAGAACCCCGCCACCCAGCATATTCCGGTCATCATGATCAGCGGCAATGAACACGCCACCGAGCAGTTTTACGCCCACCGCATTGGGGCGGATGACTTTCTGAAAAAACCGTTTTCCCGCTACGAGGTCTTTGCCCACATTGAGCTGCTGCTGGACGCCCAGGGTATGCCACGACGCAACGAGGCGAAACCTGCCCGGAGTCCGAGCGACGGTGGCAATCTGAAGCAGGATTTTGTTCGCACCCTGCCCCAGTCACTGAACGAGGCGCCCGGCGCAACACCTGGCAATGCGTCAATGCTGGGCCTGTCGGCCCTGCATGCCCGCAAGGAGCTGACTGCATTGGGCTTTCAGTACTTTGACCAGGAAGAGTTTTTTGCCGCGATTCGGCGCAGCGACCAATTGGCGGTGGAGTTGTTTGTGGCCGGCGGCGGCCTTCAAATAGACACGCCGCTGGCCGGGAAAACGGCGCTGGAGCTGGCCAACACCCAGGTGAACGAAGGCATCATCCGGGCCATCACCCTCGCTCAGCCACTCTGAACGCGGCTTTTCACGCAGCGGTGCGTTTGCTGTAAGCCAAAAACACGTCGTCACGCACCCAACCCAACGACGCGTACACCGACTGCGCGGCGCGGTTGGTTCGCGCGGTGGTGAGGTCCATGCGCACTTTGTCGCTGGCTACGGCCTGCGCGTGGGCCGCCAGCAGCAGCGCACGGCCCACGCCGCTTCGCCTGGCCTGCGGGATAACAAACAAGTCATACAGGGTGTAAATGGGCGCGGCCTCGACTGAGCAGAAGCTGGGGTAAAGCTGGCAAAACCCCAACGCCTGCCCGGCGGCATCTTCGGCCAGCAGCAGCACCGATTCATTGTTGAGCAGCCGCTCATTCAAGAAATGTCGCCCACCCGCCAAGTCAGCCGCTTGGTCGTAGAACTGGCGATAGGCATCAAACAGCAGTGCCACCGCATCCAGATCGGCCAAGGTGACCACGCGGGTGCGAACGGCGCTCACACAACACCACCGATCAGTCGCATGGGCTGCCGTTACTCAGTAGGCGTAGACGCCCTGCCCGGTCTTGCGACCCAGGCGGCCGGCGGCGACCATTTCTTTCAGCAAAGGCGCAGGGCGGTACTTGCTGTCGCCGAACTCGCTCAAGTAAACGTCCATCACGGCCAGGCACACGTCCAAACCAATCATGTCGGCCAAGGCCAAAGGGCCAATGGGTTGGTTGCAGCCCAGCTTCATGCCTGCGTCGATGTCTTCGGGCGTGGCCAAGCCTTCGCCCAGCACAAAGAAGGCCTCGTTAATCATGGGCACCAGAATGCGGTTGACCACAAAGCCGGGCGAATTTTTGACGGTAATGGGCGTCTTGCCCAGGGCCTTGGCCATGGCTTGCACGGCGTCGTGGGTGGCGTCGCTGGTTTGCAGGCCACGAATGATCTCCACCAGCGCCATCAAAGGCACGGGGTTGAAGAAGTGCATGCCAATGAACCGGTCCGCGCGGCTGGTGATGGCAGCCAGTTGAGTGATGGAGATGGACGAGGTGTTGGAGGC
>JBBKVN010000016.1:0-6971 GCA_037968455.1 Rhodoferax sp. | reverse complement strand
GGCGCCACCCTGCACGCCCTGCACTACCACCAGGTGCTGGTGAAAGACGTGCAGAAGGCCATGGAGAAAGTCAATTTCAACAAAGAGCGCGACACATTGCTCAACGGCCTGCTCACCGTGCCCGTGACCGCCACCCCCAACTGGACCGCCGCCGAGAAGCAGCAAGAACTGGACAACAACGCCCAGGGCATTCTGGGCTACGTGGTGCGCTGGGTCGACCAGGGCGTGGGTTGCTCCAAAGTGCCCGACATCCACAACGTGGGCCTGATGGAAGACCGCGCCACCCTGCGCATCAGCAGCCAGCACATGGCGAACTGGTTGCACCATGGTGTGGTGAGCAAAGCCCAAATCACAGAGACCTTTGAGCGCATGGCCGCCGTGGTGGACGGCCAGAACGCTGGCGACCCGCTGTACAAGCCCATGGCCGGCCACTTTGGTACCTCCATGGCCTACAAAGCCGCGTGCGACTTGGTCTTCAAAGGCATGGAACAGCCGAGCGGTTACACCGAGCCTTTGCTGCACGCCTGGCGTTTGAAGGTGAAGGCAGCGGCTTGATCAGCAAGCTTTCGTTATTCAACTGATAGCGGCCTGCGCTTATGCCATGAGCGCTAGCGGCCTATTTTTATCATAAAGACCAACGGCACCTTCGGGTGCTGTTGGTCTTTATGCGTTGTGAATCAACACACCATTCCGGGTGGCTGCACCCGCGCGAACCAGGTCGTCAATCAGCTGGGTGATCCACCCGGCGAAGTCCAGTTGCGGAAAGTGGGTGGTGTGAATGAGGCCAAAGTAAGGCGTGGCCAGAGCCCAGGCCAGCAAGGCGTCATGCTCCAAGCGCTGGACCTCCAGCAACTTGAACTTCAGCAAGACCTTGACCGCGTACTGAATGTGCTTGTCCGGCCTCGTCACGAAACTGTCCAGACGAGCCCGAGCGTTGGCAATGGCAGCACTCACAGCTGAGAACACGGGGCCATGGCCGGGAATCACCCATGCCGGGTCCAGCGACTCGATGAGGTCAATCGTCGTTCCAACCTCGGCAAACGCATCCACGCCCTCCAGTTCAGGAAACACCACGCCAAAGCCCCGCTCCCACAAGGCATCGGCCGACACCAGCACACGGGACGCGGGCTCGAAAAGGATAATCGAGTGGGGGTCGTGGCCCGGCGCCGCGTGGATCTGCCACATTCTGGCTCCCAAGCGAAGTTCGGTGCCGGGTTGCAGGGCCGCAGTCATCTGGAACGGCGGGCAGGTCTGGCCCGTGGGTTCATAACTCAGCGCGACGGCGTCCCACTGCTGAACCTGCGCGGCGTGGCCGGGTGGAATCAGTGTTCTTAGTGCTGGATAGGCGGCTTGCAGAGCGGCGTTGCCACCGCAGTGGTCACTGTGCAAGTGCGTGTTGACCAACACGCCCAGTGGGCGGTCCTTCAGACTGGCCTGAACCAACGCCAGTGTCTGTGGAGCATGGGCGCCGTAGCCGCTGTCAATGAGCGCCGTGCCTGCCGGGCCTTCCAACAGAATATTGTTCGACGACAACCAGCCCCGCTCAAACACGGTGACCCCGTCGGGAAGCGTTGGCCGATCAGCCATTGGCAGGGCCAAGGGCGCAGACGGTCGATGATTTGGGGCTCATGGGTATCTCCTTTCGAGCCATTCTCGATCATCACGCCACTGATTCGACATAAGGTCGCCCTTGTCACCGCCCAATAGCCGTCGCGCGAGTGACAGGGCTACACTTTGGCGCAATCCATCGCCACGCCCAAGGAGCCCTGTATGAAGACTACCTCACCACCGGACGCCGGGCATTGCCCCTTGTGCGGCAAACCCAACCAATGCGCCATGGAAGTGGAGCGCAGCAGCGGACAAAAGCAGCCCCCCTGCTGGTGCACCCGGGCCGACTTCAGTGCCGACCTTTTGGCCCAGATACCGGCTGAATCAAAGGGCCTGGCCTGCATTTGTTCGGACTGCGCCAAGGCGAACGCACCATGCTGAAGTGGCTGGACCGATTTCCCCTGGTGTGGTTGATCTTGCTGGCACTGTGGATGCTGGTCGCCCCCATCACCCCGGAGCCTCATCTGATAGAGAAGATCCGGATGCTGAGCGAAGGGCAACTGTCAAAACCACTCGACATTTTTGACATGCTGATGCACAGCGCGCCCTCGCTTCTATTGCTGATCAGGCTGGCGCGTCTGAAAAGAAAGGCCTAGTTGGCCAGCCAATCCGGGCCTTGGCGGGCCGGCGCATCAAGCGGCGTCATGCCTTGGGGTCAGGCTTGCCTGGCTTGACGAAGTCAGGCAAGTCAAAATCAATCAGGTTGTCTGTTTGGGACGGTGTCAGGACATAGGCTTTCAACCCGGTCGGGACCGTCGGCGGCAAAGCATCACCTTGACTCAGGCCATAGTGCGCTGAATCGACTTCGTCGGACAAATCGAGGTCCAAATCCATCATGCTGTCAAACTGGGAGTCGGAAGTGTCCCTGGCCGCATTGTCGATTGAAGAAACCAGGCCGCCATAGAGTGCGCCAGGCTCACCCAGGTGATCGGCCGTGTCTTCGTTCAACTGCTGAACGATGGATTGCAAGAGCAACAAGTCGCGGAAGGCCGCCAAGTCCAAGACGCTGCGCTGGGCATCTCGCTTGTTCTTCAGCACATAGGCATTGACGCAATCCAGCGCTTCTGGTGTAGCCCAATGCGCGATGATGTCGGCCAATACCGCGGGAAAGGCTTCCAGTGATTTGCCCTCCGACTTGAAGCGGACAAACTCAGGGACAACGGCATTGAAGGTCCGATTGAATCCTTCGCGGCAGCGCTGAAACTCAACTTTTTTGCTGAGCGAGTGTTGCAGCCCAAGCAAATCAAGATAGACATGGGGGTTGGGCACCTCACTTTCGTGCACCAACTTCTCCAGTACCACCAAAGCCTGATCGGTCTGCCCCAGTGCCACAAAGAATTCGGCTTGCTGACGCATCTCCGCAATCAGCGCAGCGTCCAAGCTCTCTGATTCTGGCAGAACCAGATCGAGCGGCGCAGCCGCCGAATGCCCGTCATTGACCTCACCTGACTGCATGAAGCGGTGGAAGCGTGAATCGCCCATTTCCACCTCACTGACGTCGACACCAGGGGTTCTTGATTCATGCCACTGACTGGCGGGCGGAAACGTTACGGTTTTTTCAAGCCGAGGCGCCACCACGGGCTGAACAGGCGCTGCGGGCACCTGTGGCGTCGAACCCAAGGCAGCGGCAGCGGCCGAAGCCTGAACGGCCGAATCAGATGCAACGACAGACGCCCCCCACCATTCGTCATCTTCATTTTGCGAACGCCGCTGGCGCCCCCAGAGCACAGCAATCGCCGCGACAGCCGCCAAAACAAGAGCAGCCAGGGCATAAACCAACCAGGCCGGAAATCGCTCTGATTCCGCTTGGTTCAAGCGCGAAGTCAACTCCGACAGGTTACTTTCATTTTTGGCGAGCAGGGACTGCAAGGAGTCCACCGTGCCCTGCATGTCTTGCACCTTTTGCAAATCAGGAGACACATAATCGCTCGCCGCGTCAGGCTGCTCCATATCGATGAGCGAGATGCGGTCTGAAAACAACTCCAGATTGTCCAGTTGCAAGCGGGATTGACCAGATGGCGCGACCCGACGCTTGGGGGTGACATCACTTGCCTTGGCCTCTGATTGACGGACCTCTTTGACGGGACGTTCAGCCCGGGTTCGGGTCGTCCGTCGAGGCGTCTCTGGCGGCGAATCTGCAGTCGCGGACAAAGAACCAGAATCTGCCAACAGGAAGGGAGGGGTGACGGCCGTCGAACGGGCGGGGGCAGCGCCTTGGCCAATTTGAACAGGAACAGCGGGGTCAGCGGCCTTAGGCAGATCAGCGAGAAGCACATAGCGTCGCTCGGTCTTCACGTCACATTGGGTGCGCAAGGTAACGGATACAACAGGCTCGTTCACCAAAGCAGAAGACAGCACTCGCACCAAAACGGACTGCGCCGATCCAGTCGATTCAACCTGGAGCCGCACGCGAGCCGCCGGTTGTTGCACATCAGCATGAAAGACGTCCGCACCAAAGCACGCCGCCGCCGCGTCGTCTTTTTGCTCAACCTGAACAGGGATCGTCACGTCCAATGGACGACCGATGATCACAGGCCCACGTATTCCCCCTAGCGTCAGAGCATCGCCAGCAAACGAAACACAAAGTAAAAACGCTGCCGCCCCGATTGGTTTGACTCTATATTGCAAGGTCGCCTTCCTGATTTTTTTCGCATTCTCTCATATCAACACTGAACTCAGACCGAATCAGGGCCAGTGCGCAGCGCAACGCCGCGGGACGGCCACTGAAGCCTGATCGCGCCCGACCATCAGCCCGCCGCTCTTCGATCAAGGAGTCGGCCAATTGACACTATCATTGCCTCTTCACTTTCACCTCACGCCCAAGGAAGCCATGCCGACCTACCATATTGAAATGCTTGAAGGACGCACGATAGAACAAAAGAAGAAGCTTGTGGAAGAAATCACCCGCGTCTCTGTGGAAGTACTCGGCGGCAAGCCTGAGTCGGTCGATATTCTGATCACTGACGTCAAACGCGAAAACTGGGCAACAGGAGGCGTGCTCTGGACAGAGCCCCGCATTTAATCCAGTCTGCCCCATGTGCCAACTTCTTGGAATGAACAGCCGGCTACCCGCCAGCTTGACCCTGAGTTTCACGGGTTTTTCTCAACGAGGAGGATGCACTGACCACCACTCAGATGGTTGGGGCATCGCGTTTTTTGAGAGTGATGCGACCACGCCGAGCGTCCCGGGCAAAGGTGTCCGGTATTTTGTCGACAAGGAAAGTGCGGCGACGTCGTCCATAGCCAAAATGCTGCGCAGCTACCCGATCAAAAGTCACAATGTCATTGCCCATGTGCGCAAGGCCACGGTTGGCAATATCAAGCTGGAAAACTGCCACCCCTTTGTGCGGGAGCTGTGGGGGCGTTACTGGGTCTTTGCCCACAACGGTGACCTCAAGGGTTATGCCCCGCACTTGCACGGGGCGTTCCGACCGGTGGGCGATACTGACAGTGAGCAAGCGTTTTGCTGGCTGCTGCAAGAGCTGGCCAAGTCCCATGCAGGGGTGCCATCCATCGAGGAACTCACCTGCACCTTGAACGAGTTGGCGCCGCAGGTCGCCAAATTTGGCACCTTCAACTTCCTGCTGAGCAATGGGCAGGCCTTGTGGGCCCATGCCTCCACCAAACTGCACTATGTATTGCGCCAACCGCCGTTCACACACATTCATTTGAAAGACGAGGACGTGAAAGCTGACTTGGCCGCGCTCAACGGCCCGGAAGACCGACTCGCCATCGTCGTCACAGAACCACTCACAACCAACGAACAATGGACGGCAATGATGCCAGGGCAATTAACGGTGTTTGTCGAAGGGGCAGTGGCCTCTTGCACTTCCTTGACATCCCCATCAGGAGCTAAGGTGCCTGCTTGAGCGCCCGCTCCAGGGCGTCGATGAACATGGCGGCCACATCAAACCCGGCTTGGTCAAAGATCTCCTGAAAACAGGTCGGGCTGGTGACATTGATTTCGGTCAGGCTGTCGCCAATCACATCCAGCCCCACCAGCAACAATCCTCGCGCATTGAGAATCGGCCCCAATGACTCAGCGATAAAGCGATCGCGTTCGGTCAACGGCTGCGCCACCCCGATACCTCCGGCGGCCAGATTGCCGCGAACCTCTCCGCCTTGAGGAATACGGGCCAAGCTGAAGGGTACCGGCTTCCCTCCAATCACTAGCACACGCTTGTCTCCCTGTGCGATGGCCGGCAAGAACTTCTGAATCATGACCGTCTCAGCGCCCTCTTTATTGAGGGTTTCGGTGATGCTGCCCAGATTCAAGCCATCCGCCTTCACGCGAAAGATACCAGCGCCCCCCATCCCGTCCAGCGGCTTGAGAATAATGTCTTGGTGCTCAGCGTGAAACTCTCGAATGTCTTTCGCTGAGCGGGTCACCAAAGTGGGCCCAATGAACTCAGGGAACTCCAGAATCGCCAACTTCTCAGGGTGATCCCGGAGCGCCCGCGGCTTGTTGAAAACCTGAGCCCCCTCACGCTCGGCCTGCTCGAGCAGGTGGGTGGCGTAAAAATACTCGCTGTCAAACGGCGGGTCCTTGCGCATGACAATCGCATCAAACTCACACAAGTTGCGCCGTTCAGTACTCTCCACGGTGAACCAATCCACCTTGTCACCCGTGAGTTGCAGGGCGGTAACGTCCGCTTGCACGCGCGCACCAGACACCCACGCGATCTGACGGGGTTCACAGGCGAACACGTGGTGACCACGGGCCTGTGCCTCGCGCATCATCGCAAAGGTGGTGTCCTTGTAGATCTTGAACGACGCCAGTGGGTCGGTGACAAAGAGAATGTTCATAGAAAAAATGAGTTCGATCTAAATTTCAATCTTTGAGCCTAACTCAACCACCGCGTTGTTGGGCAGCTTCAGGAAATCAGCCGCACCGCTGGCGTTGTGATGCATTTGCGCAAACAACTTTTCGCGCCAGCGTGCCATGCCCCGCCCAATAGACGGAACCACGGTGTCACGCGACAGGAAGTAACTGGTGGTCATGTCATCAAGCTCACACCCGCGACCCTTGATTTGCTGCAGTGCTTTGGGCACATCCGGATCATTCTTGAACCCGTAGTGAATCATGACTTGCCAGCAATCGTGTCCCAAGGCTTCGATTTCCAGTCGCTTGTCCATGCCAATCCAGGGGACCTCATGGTTTCGCACCGTGACAAACAGGTTGTTGGCATGCAATACCTTGTTGTGCTTCAGGTTGTGCAGCAGCGCGTTAGGGACGGTTCCCGTCTCGGCCGTCAAAAACACAGCGGTGCCCTCCACCCGCACCGGTGGGCTGATGAACACAGCGTCCAGAAAGCTTGGCAAATCGATAGCGTCGGCTTTGAGCTTTTCGTTCAACAGACGTC
>JBBKVN010000015.1:0-3256 GCA_037968455.1 Rhodoferax sp. | reverse complement strand
AACAACGCCGGGCGGGATGACCGCCACTCGCTGGATGAGTTGACCCCTGAGTACTGGGACAACTGCCTGAATCTCAATCTTCGTCATCAAGTCTTTGCTACGCAAACCGTGGCCCGGCAGTTGCGTGAGGCCAAGGTGGGCGGCTCGGTCATCAACATGGGCAGCATCTCGTGGATGCGTGGCCGCCCGAACCTGATTGGCTACACCGCCAGCAAGGCCGCGATATCGGGCATGACCCGGACTCTGGCGCGCGAGTTGGGCGTGGACAGCATCCGCGTGAACGCGCTGGTGCCCGGCGCCATCGTGACGGAGCGCCAAACCGCGCTCTGGCGCAACCCGGAAGAAGACCAGAAGTTCATCGACCTGCAATGCCTCAAGTTCCGCCTGGACAGCACGCATGTGGCGCGCTCAACGCTCTTTCTGGCCGCTGATGACAGTGACGGCATCACCGGTCAGAACCTGATAGTGGATGCGGGTCTGGCGCAGGTGTCGGTGGCCGGATAAGTCAGGCGTGTGTCTCGGGTTTTTTTCAAAAAACCTGAGACGGTGTGCGCCGGTCATGAGACTGCCGGCGGCAAAGTGGCTTATGCGCGCCGTCTTGAATGCCCGCTGCCGGGCAACTTAAACGGCGTTGAACCCCTTCCTAGGGCCGTGCCTGAAGCTCAGGTGTGGCTTCGCCGTCAGGGTGCGTCGCGCTCAATCAAAGAGTTTGTCCATGTCGCTTTGTGAAAGTTTCTCGTCGCCGTCGGAAACCGGCGCCTCCGCATCAGCCGTGTCCTTGCTGCGGCCAGACTCTGTTTCTGTATCGTCCTGAGGCGGTGTCTGGCGAGTGGGCGGACTTTCAACCAATTCAAGATGGCGGGGCTCGACCCGGAACAGGCGAAGCTCCTGCATGGCGCCATCGGCTGGGAAATAAACCGTCGGTTGGCGAACGAAATTGCCGTCACTTTGAATCACGCCGATGCGCCCGGCCAGGCCTTGCCTGTCGCGCGGCGTCAAGAGGGACAAGCGCTCTTGCGTGAAACGTACTTTCGCGTCCAGTGGAAATGTAGCTCTCATAGGTTGTTTTTGGGGCAGGGATAGATGTTCAGTCGCTTGAAGTCAGTATCGCACCTCACTCAGTCAAGTCAGTTCAGAACGCGCCCAACTCGCCGTTTGAGCAGTCACCAATTGATGCGTGATCGACCCGCCGGTGAAATTGACGCGATTCCACGGGAGGTGCGCTTGGTTTGTTCGTCCCGCCGGTGACTAGCCAAATTGGCGCCTTAGAGGCCCAGCAAACCCAAGCCCAGCGTCAGGGCCGTGCCCCACATCATCAAGGCGACCAGGCCGTCGAGCACCCGCCAAACCTTGGGCGAACGCAGGCGCTGGCCCAGCCAGAACAGAGACAGGCCCAAACCAATAAACCAGATCACTGAGCCCGCTGCGGCGCCCATGCCAAAGACGGCGTTGCCGGGTGTTCCCCAGGCCATCGAGGCGGTGCCAATCAGCACAGCCGTGTCCAACCAGGCGTGCGGATTCAGCCAGCCAAAAGCGAGCGCCGAGGCGGTGGCTTGGCGGCGGCTCATGCCGCCAGTAGTCTGATCCTGCAGCGGGTCAGGCAGTGCGCCTGAAACGCCGCTGCGGCAACGCATAAAAGCTTGCGTGCCGTAGTAGAGCAAGAAAGCGATTCCGGCCAGCACCATGCTGATGCGAACACTTTCAGACATGCCTCCGACATAGGCAATGCCCAGCACGCCCAGCCCAATTAACAGCACGTCGGACACGACGCAGACAGCGACCGTCAGCCACACGTGCTGCCCGCGCAACCCCATGCGCATGACATGGGCGTTTTGTGGTCCCAGCGCCATGATCAGGGACAGACTAAGCAGCAAACCGGCGTTGAAGGCCGGTGCGAAGGCAAGGGTGTGGGCAAAACTTAGCATGTGAACTCAATAGAGCAGAAGAGAAGAGAAAATCTGGTGAAGCGAAGTGTGCCCCGAAGTGCCCTGGAGTTGAATGAATCTAAATTAAACTAACAACGCATAAGAATTTTTAAACAAAGTGAGTGCTACATGCTGGATGCCAGACAACTAGATGCCTTGGCCGCGGTACTGGATTACGGTGGATTTGGACCTGCAGCACAGGCACTGAATCTCACCCTCGCGGCGGTGTCACTGCGAATCAAAGGGCTGGAGTCGACATTGGGTCAACGCTTGTTGGTGCGTGGAAAAACCGTGCGCGCCACGCCGGCCGGTCAGGTGTTGCTGGCTCATATTAAACAGCTTCGCTTGATGGAGGCTGATTTGCTGGGTGGTTTGAGTGGGGGCGGGGGGCCTGGCCAAAAAACACTATGGCAAACCTTGAGTGTGGCGGTGAATGCGGACTCATTGGCCAGTTGGTTTTTGCCCGGGCTGGCCAGTTCCTTGCAGCGCCATCATCTATTGCTTGACGTGATCATTGACGATCAAGACCACACCCATGGTGCGTTGAAGAACGGCGACGTGATGGGCTGCGTCAGCACCTTGCCCGAGCCGATGCGAGGTTGCCTGGCTGAGCCTCTGGGTGTCATGCGCTACCGCTGCGTGGCATCGCCCTCGGTGGTTCAAAGCTGTTACACCAAAAGTGGCGCGCTGTCGGTGCATCGATTGTTGGCCACGCCGGCCGTTATTTTTAATCGCAAAGACGCGCTGCAGGACACGTTTCTGGGACAGCACTTCAACTTGGCCTCACCGAACTACCCGCGTCACTTTGTGCCGGCCGTTGACGCCTTTGAGAGCGCACTGGAAAACGGTTTGGGTTGGGGCATGGTGCCCGACGTCTACTTGATGGACCGCGCAGGTCCTCTGCCATTGGCGGAGGTTCTGCCTGGCGCCGCTGTGGATGTTGCCCTGTATTGGCACCACTGGGAACGTGAGCCGGCGTCGGCGCAGCGCTTGACGCTGGCCGTCAAACAGGCAGCTAGTCGCGCCCTGATTGACGTGAATTAAGGCGCTAGGCGTTCACGCAACCAGTCATTTTCTGGTGTCAGTGTGTAACGCAGGCGGTCATGCAAACGGCTTTTTCGGCCCTGCCAAAATTGCCAGCTGTCTGGCTTCAGCCGGTAACCACCCCAGTGGGGAGGGCGGGGTGGCTGCAGCAGGAACTGCGCACCGAATTTGGCAGCATTGGCAACCAACACACCGCGGCCTGAAATGACCTGGCTTTGTGGCGAGGCCCAAGCGCCTATGCGTGAATCCAGCGGGCGGCTGTGAAAGTAATCGTCGCTCTCCTGATC
>JBBKVN010000014.1:0-15328 GCA_037968455.1 Rhodoferax sp. | reverse complement strand
AGAGGTGATTGACGCGGCGGATGAACGCGGCGTGGCCATGGTGTTCAGCGGCGTGCGCCACTTCCGTCATTGAGCGAAAGTATGCACCCATAAAAAAAGCGGCTCAGGCCGCTTTTTTTTTATGGGAAATAGGGCCCTGGCCCTTTACTAGCCTGCGTAGGTAGCTCTTATTTTGAGAGCAGTTTGAAGACCTCGCCGGCAGCCGAGACGCTGGCCGCGATGTCCTCGTCGGTGTGCGCCGCGCTTACAAATCCGGCTTCATACAAGGCGGGTGCAATGTAGACGCCGCGGTCCAGCAGGCCGTGAAACAGGGTGTTGAACCGGGCGTTGTCGGTGGTCATGACCGTTGCGTAGTTCTGCGGCAAGGTGTCAAAAAGGAAGAAGCCGAACATGCCGCCTTCGCTGTCGGTGCAGAAAGGCACGCCCTGTGCGTCGGCAGCCGCTTGCAAGCCGCGGGTCAGGGTCTGCGTTTTTGCGGTGAGGGACTCGTAAAAACCGGGCTTCTGGATCTCGCGCAAGGTGGCCAAGCCGCAAGCGGTGGCCACCGGGTTGCCACTCAGGGTGCCGGCCTGGTAAACCTTGCCCAGCGGCGCCATTTGCTCCATCACGTCCCGCTTGGCGCCAAAAGCCGCGAGAGGCATGCCTCCGCCGATGACCTTGCCCATGACCGTCATGTCGGGCTCAAACCCGGGAATGAGCTTGGCGTAGACACTTTGGGCGCCGCCCAAGGCCACTCGAAAGCCGACCATGACCTCGTCAAACACCAGCAAGGCGCCATATTCGGTACACAACTCCCGGCAACGTTTCATGAAGGGCACCGAGGCGCGCACAAAATTCATGTTGCCGGCGATCGGCTCAATCATCAAACAGGCCAATTCGCGCCCGTGCAGCGCAAACGCTTCTTCCAGTTGGTCAAGGTTGTTGTATTCCAGCACGATGGTGTGCTGCACGACTTCAGCTGGCACGCCAGCGCTGGTGGCATTGCCAAAGGTCGCCAAACCCGAGCCGGCTTTCACCAGCAGGGCGTCGGCATGGCCGTGGTAACAGCCTTCAAACTTGATGAATTTGCTGCGCCCAGTGGCGCCGCGGGCCAGCCGAATCGCGCTCATGGCCGCTTCGGTACCGGAACTGACCAGGCGCACCATGTCCATGGAGGGCATGATTTTCAAGATTTCTTCGGCCAACTCAACTTCACGTTCAGTGGGCGCTCCAAAGGAAAAGCCTTCCAGCACGGCAGATTGAACCGCCTCCACTACCGCTGGGTGACCATGGCCCAAGATCATCGGCCCCCACGAGCCAATGAAATCAATGTAGCGCTGGTCGTTGGCATCCCAGAAATAAGCGCCCTGCGCCCGTTTGATGAAACGGGGTGTGCCACCCACCGCCTTGAAGGCGCGAACGGGCGAGTTAACCCCGCCAGGGATCACGCGCTTGGCGCGTTCGAACAAGGCGAGGTTGTGGTCAGTGCTTGGTGTCATGGGGGGTATGGTCCAAAAATGAAATAGAAGTGGAAGGGTCGCCTTCGACGGGCTCTGCGTCGTCGTCTTCGGGCTGCGCCCAGAACAAGCGATCCGGCACGATATGGCCCATGCCGGGGCGAAAACCGGCTTCCAGACTGTGGTCCAGGTAGCTCAAGGCTTCGCTGAAGGCTTCGGTCATGTCACATCCGCTGGCGATCAGCGCGGAAAAAGCGGCGGACAGCGTGTCTCCGGCGCCGGAAAATACCGCTTCGAATCGCTCAAACTTTTCGCTGCTCACGACGGCCTGGGCTGAGGTCAAGACGTTGTCGATGAATTGGTCGGGCAGCGGAATTCCGGTAACGAAGGTGTAGGGCACCCCCAACTCTTCTGCTGCCCTTGCAATGTCACGTGCGCCAGGCGGGCGCTCCATGCTCCAGTCCGGCAACAACCAGCGCCAGAGTGTGCTGTGGTTGCCCACCAATACCGAGGTTTGCGGCAATATCAACTCCTTGAACGCGTCCAGGTAGATGTCAATCTGTACCTCGTCCCACCAAGCCAGATTGGGCATGTAGGCAATGACAGGCACATCGGCGTAGTCCGAAGAAATGCCGGCAATCACGCCCAAATTCTCGGGGGTACCGGCGAAGCCGACCTTGATTAACTGTACCGATACATCCTCCAGCACCGCTCTGGCTTGTTCGGCGACCGCCTCGTCATCGAATGCAAAATGACCAAAAATGTCTGCGGTGTCACGGATGTAGGCGCCGGTGACCACCGGAACGGCATGAGCGCCAACAGATGCCATGGCGGTAATGTCCGCCGACAGGCCGCCCGCGCCGCTGGGGTCGCTGGCATTGAACACCAACACGCAGGCAGGTTGAGCGCTTTCTTGCGTGTCGTCAATGAGAGTTGAGGCTATGGGGGATTCCATGGGGGTGGCACTGGTGTTTCTTAAGGCAGAATGTCGCTGGCCGTTCAGAGCGGTACTTAATAAAACATGTGGACCTGCATCGATGCAGGCATTCTAATTGGAAGGCCCTTTACGCTGTGACAGAGATGACAACCTGGATGTGCCTGATTTGTGGCTGGATTTATGATGAGGCGACGGGTGATCCTGAGCATGGCGTGGCCCCTGGCACCGCTTGGCGTGACGTCCCTGTGAACTGGACTTGCCCGGAGTGCGGTGCCCGCAAGGAAGATTTCGAGATGGTGGCGATCTGAGACTTCTGATCTCGATGCCAACAATCATTGTTCCCTTTTGCCTGTTCAGGAGCTGTATCTTGTGACTACGCCCGTAACAACTTTTAAAGTGCTGGTCATTGATGACAGCAATACCATTCGCCGCAGTGCAGAGATTTTTCTCAAGCAGGGAGGCCACGAGGTCGTTCTTGCTGAGGATGGATTCGATGCGCTCGCCAAGGTCAACGACTGCCAGCCTGACCTGATTTTTTGCGATATTTTGATGCCGCGTTTGGATGGGTACCAGGCCTGCGCGATCATCAAGCGCAATGCCAAGTTTGCGGATGTCCCCATCGTGATGCTGTCGTCCAAGGATGGCGTTTTTGACAAAGCGCGAGGGCGAATGGTGGGCGCGCAGGATTACCTGACAAAACCGTTCACGAAAGACCAGCTACTGCATGCAGTGCAGGAGTTCGGTCATGCAACGCAAGGAATAAATTAATGGCGATTCAAAATGTGCTGGTCGTGGATGACTCGAAAACCGAGTTGATGTACCTGACCAACTTGCTGCAGAAAAATGGCATGTCCGTTCGGACCGCAGAAGGCGCGGACGAAGCGCTTCGCCGCTTGGCCGAACAAAAACCGGATCTGATTCTGATGGACATCGTGATGCCGGGGCAAAACGGATTCCAGTTGACTCGTTCAATCAACAGAACGCCGGAGTATGCAGACATTCCTATCATCATTTGCACCAGCAAGAATCTGGAGACTGATCGGGTGTGGGGCATGCGCCAAGGTGCTAAAGACTACATCACCAAGCCCGTTGATGCGGCCGAGTTGATGACCAAAATCAAGGCCTTGGGCTAAGCCCGGCAGTCGACATGGCGAATCGCGAAGCACTTCGAGAGCTCCAAACCCGACTTGCCAGCCGATTGAAGGCGGCGCGAACCGAAGAGGTGTCCGCGTCTTGGTTGGCCGTGACCGTTGGCGAAAGCCATTGTCTTTTCCCCTTGTCGCAATCGGGGGAGATTTTCCCGGTGAGCCACATTCAGTCCGTGCCGTACACGCAACCCTGGTTCAAGGGGGTTACCAATCTGCGGGGCTCGCTGTGTGGGGTCGTTGATTTGGCAAGTTTTATGGGTGACCCGTTGAATCTGGGTGCGCTTGACCTGTCCCAGTCTGATCTGAGCGTCGTGACCTTCAATACCGCGCTCGAGATCAATTGCGCATTGTTGGTGGGAAGCTTGGCCGGTTTGCGCAAAAGAGATGCCTTTGTCTCTGCGCGGCCGCCCCAAGAGGGGGCGCCTGCTTATTTTGGCAACCAATTTGTAGACGCCAATGGGGTGTCCTGGCAGGAAATCAACCTGCAGACCCTGTCGCAATTTCCCGAATTTCTCAGCATTAGCGCTTAAGTGCCAACCTAGGGTTTGATATGTCCGTTGTCGATCAGTTGAAAGCAATTTTCGTCAAAAAAGCGCCTGAATTGGAGGAGGACTCACGGTTGAGTCTGGGAATGCCGGATGCGGCCATGGACCGAATGAGCATGGCGCAGATGACGGGGTATGCCGGTCTGCCCGGTGGTGACCAGCCCAATGAGCCGGAAAGTGAATTGGTTTCTTTGCCTTTGCTTGGCAAGAAGACGGTGCTGCAGCATCAACGTGTTTTGTCCATCCTGCTGGGTGTCAGCTTGGTGTTGCTGGCTGGGGTGACGTTGTTTACCTTGAGTCAGGGTGATCGTGTGGCGCAGCAAATTGAGGCCACTGGCAATTCGTTGATGCAGTCTCAGCGCTTGGCCAAATCGGTGTCGCAAGCCTTGGTCGGCGGCGCGCAGGCCTTTCCGGATGTGGCAGAAAGCTCGGGGGTGCTGGTCAAGTCAATTCGCGGTTTGAAGGGGGGCGACGAACAAATGGGTCTGGCTGCCCTCAGTACAGACTTTGCCGGTGTACTTGACAAAATTTCACCCTTGATGGAGCGCGCTGAAAAAAATGCTGCCACGGTGATGTCTCAGCAGAAAATTTTGACCCAGGTTGGCGCGGCGCTTCGTTTGATTAATCGGCAGTCCTCAGACTTGTTGGAGATCGCGGAAACGGTGTCTTCTCTCAAGTTACAGCAAAATGCGCCGCCCGCCGAGATCTCCGCTGCGGGGCAGCTTGTGATGTTGACACAGCGAATCGGCAAATCGTCCAATGAGTTTTTGACGGCCGATGGCGTGAGTCCAGAGGCGGTTTTTCTCTTGGGGAAGGATTTAAATTCCTTCAAGGAGATTTCAATCGGCCTGTTGGACGGCAGTCCGGAACTGCGGTTGTCAGCGGCAAAGGACCCTCAGACCCGTGAGCAGCTGGACGCGCTGATCAAGTTGTTTGACGAAACGCGAACCCAAGCCGGCGCCATTTTGGGGAATTTGCAAGGCTTGGTGTCTGCGCGTGAGGCGCAGGTCGCCATTTTGGCTGACAGCGAGCCCTTGCGTCAGAGCCTTGAAGCGTTGCAAGGCAAGCTGTCTTCGCAGGCTGGACTTGGCGTGGTGCCGTTGTCGACTTTGATTGGCTCTGCCGTACTGGCACTGCTTTGTGCAGGTGGTTTGTCGTATGTGCAGTTGCAGGACAGTCGCAAACGTCAACTGGGCGCAGAGGCGCAACGCGTTCGCGCTGAGAGTCAGCAGCAAGAAGGCAAGCGGGTGAATGATGCCAATCAGGCGGCCATTTTGCGATTGATGAATGAGTTGCAAACGGTTGCGGAGGGTGACCTGACCCAAGAAGCGACGGTGACCGAGGACATCACGGGTGCGATTGCAGACTCGGTGAACTACACGGTTGAAGAGTTGCGCTCGCTGGTGGGGAATGTGCAGAACACCGCAGCTCGAGTGGCTCAGACGACGGCTGACGTCGACACCACATCCACTGAACTGTTGGCTGCCTCCAATGAGCAGCTTCACGAAATTCGGGAAACCGGTCGCTCTGTGGTGGAGATGGCATCTCGAATTAATGATGTGTCAACCCAGGCGCAAGAGTCGGCCTCGGTGGCGCGGCAATCGCTTCAGGCGGCAGAAGTTGGCTTGCAGGCGGTGCAGAACGCGATCGGTGGTATGAACTCTATTCGTGATCAGATTCAGGAAACCTCCAAGCGAATCAAACGACTGGGTGAGTCTTCTCAGGAGATTGGAGAGATCACTGAGCTGATTTCAGACATTACCGAGCAAACCAACGTTTTGGCGTTGAATGCGGCCATTCAGGCGGCCTCCGCTGGCGAAGCGGGCCGAGGATTTTCGGTAGTTGCTGAAGAGGTGCAGCGTTTGGCTGAGCGTTCCGCCGATGCGACGCGCCAGATCGCTGCCTTGGTGAAGGCGATTCAAACCGACACGCAGGATGCGGTGGGCGCGATGGAGCGTTCAACACAGGGTGTGGTTGAAGGCGCCAAGTTGTCCGACAACGCCGGTACGGCGCTGACCGAGATCGATCTGGTGTCACGCAAACTGGCGGATCTGATTGAGAATATTTCCACGTCGACGTCGCGCGAGGCCAGCTTGGCTAACGTGGTGGCTGACAATATTCAGCACATTTTTGCGGTGACTGAGCAAACAGGGGAGGGAACGCGTTCCACCGCGGCTCAGGTTCGCGAGTTGTCAAAGATGGCTGAGGAACTTCGCCAATCGGTGGCCCGATTCAAAATTGCCTGACCCCCACTGACCGTCGAATTTGTTTCCAGGAGTGCACGATCCCATGCAAGTTAACGTTGCCTCGACTGGCGAAAATCAACCGAATACCCCTGATTTGGGCCCCTTGGCTTGGGTGCTTGATGAGTTACGAAAGTCTTTGGACGGCGCAACCAAAGCGCTGCGACGATTTGTTCGCGACGCTGCTCTGTCACGTGGGTCGGATTTGGCCGCACTTGATGCGAGTCAGCTGCGCATAGCGCGTCAGCAACTGCATCAAGCCGTTGGTGCGCTGGAAATGGTCGGTATGCCCGCACCGGCCAAGGTGCTGCGTGCCATGGAGGCGCTGGCACAGCGCTTTGTACAACGCCCTGAGCAGTGCAGTGACGAGGCGGCCAACAAAGTGGAGCGCGCCAGTTTCGCGCTGATTGAATTCCTTGAGGGTGTTCTTAAAGGCAAGCAGGCGTCCTCCGTGGCATTGTTTCCGCAGTACCGTGATTTGCAGCAATTGCTGGGCGAGGAACGCATTCATCCGGCAGACCTTTGGTCGCATGATTGGCGCTGGATTGACGTCGATGTTCCGAATGGTGCCGCAGCATTGGAATATGACGCCGTTAAGCGCAGTCAAATTGAGGGCTATGTTCTCAATGTGGTGAAAACGGGCAATGTATCCACGTCCAAGGCCATGCGAGAGGTGTGTCTTGGGTTCGCAGCCAATCAGTCCCTGCTTGAGCCACGGGTCTTCTGGAAAATTTGTGCCGCGTACTTCGAGGCTGTCGCCAAAGGCCTATGCCCGTCCGACGTTTATGCCAAACGTATTGCCTCCCGGGTCTTCCTCCAATATCGAACCTTGCTCAAAGGTGATCCTGATCTGTCCGTTCGGCTTGCTCAGGACTTGCTGTTCTTTTGCGCGCAAGCCATTCCAGCGAACGACGACGACGCTCCCGTGCTTGCCGCCGTGCGCCGAGCCTATGGGCTGAGCGGCTCACAGCCGTTCAGCTACGACAAACCCCAGTTTGGGCGATTTGACCCTGCATTGTTGGTGCAAGCTCGTCGGCGCATTGCGTCTGCGACAGAAACTTGGTCCGCATTGGCAGGGGGTGAAACGAATCGCTTGAAAGCGGCGACCGACCAATTCGCGTTGGTTGCCGACTCGGTCGTGAAACTGCATCCCGAAAGCGGGGCCTTGGCCGAAGCGTTGATCGCAGCAGTTGAGACGACGACGCGATCGGCCCAAGCGCCAGTGCCAGCTTTGGCCATGGAGGTGGCGACAGCGATTCTGTTTTTAGAGGCCGCGTATGAGGACATGGACCCCACAGACTCCAACATGGCGAAGCGAAGCGCCAGTCTTGCGCAGCGTCTGCTTCATGTCAACGCCGGCGGTGAGCCAGAGCCGCTTGAGGGGTGGATGGAGGAGCTCTACAGACGTGTCAGTGACAGACAGATCATGGGAAGCGTTGTCGACGAGTTGCGAACCACGTTGTCAGACGTTGAGAAATCGCTAGACACTTACTTCCGCGACTCTGCCAGTTCCCTTCCACTTCACGAGGTTCCCAGCCAGTTGGCTCAAATGCGGGGTGTTTTTTCCGTTTTGGGGCTGGATCAGGCTGCCATCGCGTCACTGCGAATGAGAACCACGGTGGAAAGATTTCTTGCCGGTGGGGGCGACCCGTCATTTGATAGGGACATCGCCGTCGAGAAGCTGGGAAATAGCTTAGGGGCGATGGGTTTTCTCATTGACATGTTGAGTTATCAACGCGAACTCGCCAAAAAGCTTTTTGTTTATGACGAGGATGAGGGTGAATTCAAGCCAGTAATGGGTCGGGAGCGAGCGCCCGCTGCCAGTTCGCCAGCCTCCTCTCAGGATGCAGTCATTGCGCCGGCCAAACCTGCAGAGGTTGAAGCGAGTCCGGTCGATGAACAGCCCACCAATGCGCTTGAGGGGGCGTCGGCTACGACGACGTCCCCGACAGCTGACATCCCCGCTGAAAGGTTGACCCAACCCATGGGGACGCCATTGGCTGAGATCGACCACGATGATGAAGAGATTGATCTTAAGGAAATCTTTCTGGAGGAGGCCCGGGAGGTCGCAGGGACCGGCTTGGAGGCTGTCCACGCATTGGCCGTTCAACCAGATGACTTGGGACAGTTGACGACGCTGCGACGCGCTTTTCACACACTCAAGGGAAGTGCCCGCATGGTGGGGCTCACGGAGTTTGGTGAGGCCGGTTGGGCCATGGAACAGCTGCTCAATAGCTGGTTGGCTGACCAAACGCCCGCGAGCCAACCACTTCTGGATGTGTGTGACAAGGCCTTGCTGGGACTTTCACGCTGGATAGAGGCCATTGCTGTGGGCGAGGACGCCCCGTGGCAGGCGCGAGTGTTCCGGGATGCGGCTGACGCGATGCGACTTGAGGGCCGTGTTGTTGAATTGCCCTTGCCGGGAGATACCCCTGAACCAGCCGCCGAGGTGGCCGCGGAAGTGGAAGATGAACAGCCCGACTTCGCATCCACGGAATTGGCAGACGCAGAGACGCTGTTGCTGGACTCGGATGGTAATTTCCTCTTGCCCAAGCAGCGGGCGTCAGAGCGGGAAGCGTCAGAAAGTCAATCCCTCAACCTCGACGATTTTGATTTCGGAGAGTTTGCCAATCCTGATGAAACTGATCTCCTTGTGTCGGAGGTCGAAGAAGCTGACGACGTGCCTTCTGTTCAGTTGGAATCTGAATTTGATGAAGAGTTCGTTGCCACCAGTGGAGCGCCACTGGAGCCTTTGATAGAACTTGAGCCTGAGCCTGAGATCGCCTTCGAAGAGCAGGTTAAAGTTATCGATGACTTGCGGATCGATATCCCGCTTTACAACGTCTATTTGAACGAAGCAGACGAATGGTCACGGCGCTTGCTCACTGAGTTGAGTGAGTGGGCGTTGGAACTGCATGAGCCCTTACCTGAGTCGACGTTGGCGTTGACGCATTCATTGGCCGGTAGCTCCGCGACGGTTGGCTTTGGCGCCCTGTCGGAGATCGCCCGGGTGCTGGAGCATGCTTTGGATCATGTGCGTCTTCATATTAAGGGAACGCCCGAGCACGCTCAACTGTTTGTAGAGTCGGCCGAGGACATTCGACGGTTGCTGCACCAGTTTGCTGCAGGCTTTCTCAAAGAGCCCAACCCCAGCTTGGTTGAGGCCCTGAAGGAAATTCTTGAGCTTGAATCTTCGTCCGGTTTTGCCGCGATAAACGACGACCTGTGTGAAATCGATGCAAGGGTTGATGAGCATCCAATTGAATCTGAGTCACTGTCTTTGGATCATTGGGACGATAAGGCTGCTGAGGTGGAGTCCGTGGTGGATGATTTGCCGGAGTCTGGCGAATCCGTCAGCGCCGATGCCGAGTCACTCGTCGCTTCCGAGTTTGTGGAGCCCGTTGACTCCGCGCCGTTGACCGCGAAGCCAGCCGAGCCACTGTTTGCACACAACCGGATTGAGGATGATGACAGTGACATCGAAGCCGGCGATCAACTTGATGTTGATCTGTTCCCGATTTTTGAGGAGGAAGCGTTGGAGTTGCTGCCTCAATTGGGAGGCGCACTACGTCAATGGGCGGCGCATCCAGGAAATCTGAGCGCCCGCAACGAAGCATTGCGCGTGTTGCACACCCTGAAGGGCAGCGCCCGCCTCGCTGGGGCCATGCAAATGGGAGAGATGGCCCACCGTATGGAGTCAGCGATTGAGCACATGGGTGCCGAGTCATTGCATCACAGTCAAATTGAGCCTTTGATGGCACGGTTGGACGCCATTCAGGCCAATTTTGGCAAACTTCGGGCGACCCCTGAGCAAGAGTTGCTTCATCCAGAAGCGACGATGGATGATGGAGACGCAATTTCGTCTGACACCAAGCCCGTGAGTGTTGAGGTCACAGAGGTCGAAGCGGACGCTATTGAGTCGTCGGTGACACCATCAGCGCCAACTGGCGTCGAGGTCACAGCAGCCGTATTGGCAGTGGCACCTGCGCGCAAGACCTCCAATCAGAGTGTGCGGGTTCGCTCGCAACTTCTGGATCGCTTGGTCAACCAAGCCGGGGAGGTGATGATCACTCGCTCCCGTCTGGAGGTGCGCCTGGGTCAGCTGCGAGGTTCGCTGGTCGATTTGACGGGAAATCTTGATCGCTTGAGGGGTCAGTTGCGAGACATTGAGCTGCAATCTGAGTCACAGATGCAATCCCGGTTGGCACAGGCCAAAGACTCGGCACAAGGTTTTGATCCTTTGGAGTTCGATCGGTTCACACGGGTGCAGGAGCTGACCCGGATGATGGCCGAGTCAGTGGATGACGTCGCAACGGTTCACCGCAATTTGCAGCGTATCGTTGAGGGAACCGAGGATGATTTGGTGGCGCAACGTCGCCAGGCGCGAGAGTTGCAGCGAGATTTGTTGCGCACTCGCATGGTGGAGTTTGACGGCATCTCGGATCGTTTGTACGGGGTCGTCCGGCAAGCAGCCAAAGAAACAGGTAAACAAGTCAAGCTGGACATCCGGGGCGCCTTGGAGATGGATCGCGGTGTCCTGGATCGAATGGCGCCTGCCTTTGAACACCTGCTTCGAAACTCGGTGGTTCATGGTGTGGAGTCGCCAGAGTTGCGTCTTGAGGCAGGAAAACCGGCGGTTGGCACCATCGTGGTTCAGCTCCAGCAGCAGAGCAACGACGTCACGGTAGAGTTTCAGGATGATGGCGCGGGATTGAACCTGGATCGCATCCGGCAAAAAGCTCAAGCAGAGGGTTACATCACAGACGGTGGCACGCCGACGGACCTTGAATTGGCCGATTTGATTTTTACCCCCGGATTTTCAACTGCCTCGCAGGTCACTGAGTTGGCGGGCCGGGGAATCGGGCTGGATGTCGTTCGGGCCGAGGTGAACGCCTTGGGCGGACGAATCGAAACGACGACAGAGCGTGGGCAGGGAACCACATTCAAGCTGGTGTTGCCATTGACAACGGCCGTGACGCAAGTGGTCATGCTGCGTTTGGGTGAGACCGTGATTGGCGTACCCGCGAATCTGATTGAAACGGTGCGCCGGGTCCCTGCTGACAGTGTGGACCAATCCTACAAAACCCACCTCTTCGAGTCCGGCACCGAGAAGTTGCCGTTCTATTGGTCAGGTGCGCTACTGCAATCGTCGCCGGCCAGTGTGGAAACGCGGACGAAAACGTTGCCGGTCGTCGTCTTTCGCAGTGCGGGGCAACGATTGGCCATGCACGTGGACGAGGTGCTTGGCAATCAAGAGGTTGTGGTGAAACACTTGGGGCCGCAGCTGTCTCGCTTGCCTGGCTTGACCGGCATGTCGGTGTTGGCTTCTGGCGTTGTTGTGTTGATTTACAACCCGGTAGCCTTGGCCTCGGTCTATGGCGAAAAAGCACAGGAGTTCAAACGGGCGCGCGATGAGGTGACCGCTGCTGCTGCGGCCTCGGGCGTGTCCTTGCCGTCATCCTCGTCAACCAGACCAGATCAAGCGCCGTTGGTGCTTGTGGTGGATGATTCCATCACCGTTCGACGGGTGACACAACGCTTGTTGAAGCGCGAGGGTTTCCGGGTGGCGTTGGCCGCCGATGGTTTGCAGGCACTTGAACGATTGCGCGACGAGATTCCTGCTGTGGTGCTGTCTGATATTGAGATGCCGCGAATGGATGGCTTTGACTTGGTGCGCAATATTCGAGGCGACTCTCGAATGCATGACCTGCCAGTCATCATGATTACCTCACGGATTGCTGAAAAGCACCGGGAGTTAGCGCGTGAGTTGGGTGTGGATCATTATTTGGGTAAACCGTACTCGGAAGACACCTTAGTTGACTTGGTTCGGACCTACTGCGCTACATCCGTAGAGGTTTAAAAAGCTTAATTGCTTGCGATTGATCTGGGCCGTTCCTTAACTGGGAACGGCCCTTTTTTATGACTGTGAAAGTGTTTTTTTAACTACCGCATAGCGGCTCAAGGTGAGTAGTCTGGCTTCTTCGTGCGCCACAACAGGGTAGGGGTAGTTGTCGCCCAGCCTCACTTTTGCCGCCTCAAGTTCGCCGGGCTTGGCTTTCCAAGGGGCGTGCAGGGACTTGGTTGAAAGGTGAGTCAATTGAGGCAGGTAGCGCCGAATGAATTCTCCTTGAGGGTCGAACTTCTCACTCTGACTAGTCGGATTGAAAATGCGGAAGTAGGGTTGCGCGTCGCATCCGCTGGAGCTGACCCATTGCCACCCACCGTTGTTGGCTGACAGGTCAAAGTCATTCAATTGCTTTGCGAAATAAGCCTCACCCTGACGCCAGTCAATGCCCAGGTCTTTCACAAGAAAGCTGCCGACCACCATTCGCAGGCGGTTGTGCATGTAGCCGGTCTGGTTGAGTTGCGCCATGGCGGCATCCACCAAGGGGTAGCCCGTTTTTCCTTGGCACCAGGCTTCGAATAGCGATTTTTCACGCGGGCCGCTCTCCCAGGGAATAGCGTCGTACTCCGGTTTGTAAGCGCTATGGGCGACATGGGGGAAGTTGGCCAGGATCTGAAAGTAAAAGTCTCGCCATACCAATTCGCTTAACCACACCGCTGCCCCCTGGCTGCCTTGAATCTGGCGCTGCAGGGCTGTGGCCACCAGCTGTCGAATCGACACCGTGCCAAAGCGCAAATGCACGCTGAGGTAGCTCGGGCCCTTTTTTGCGGGATAGTTGCGGGTGTCGTCGTATTCATCCATCCTGTCAAAAAAATCTTCAAACAGTTGCCGCGCGCCAGAAGCGCCCGTGGGCAGGCGTAGTGAGCTCAGATTGGTTGGTCGAAACCCAATGTCAGCCAATGCGGGCACGCCGCTGCGGTAAGCAGCAGGGAGCGGCGCCAGGGCGGATGCCAGTGGTGCGCAGTCATGGGTGAGCAAGTGCCTGTCGGTCAGCGTGGCCAGCCATTTGTTTTTGTAAGGCGTGAATACGCCATAGGGCGTGCCGGTTTGGGTCAGTATTTCTCGGCGCTCAAAGATCACATGGTCTTTGCAGGTTTGAAAATCAACGCCAGCGCTCGCCAACGCCGCACGTACCTTCTCGTCTCGAATGTCGGACTGGGGTTCATAGTCGTGCGCCGCAAATACCGCTTGGGCACTGAGTTCCTGGGCCAGCGGGGCGATAGCGTCCACTGACTTTGCGTGCCGAACAATCAAGCCAGCGCCGCTTTTGCCGCTCAATTGGCGCAGATCCGCGTCTAACTCACACAGCGACTCGCGAATGAACTCCACACGCCGATCAGCACGCGGCAGCTCATCAAGAATGTCTCGGTCAAATACGAAAACACAATGAAGCTGCCGACACGCCTTGAGGGCCATGTGCAGGGCGGCGTTGTCCGCGACGCGCAAATCGCGACGAAACCACATCAGTCCGGTCTCAAATTGTTGGCTCATGTTCACCGTTAAAATTGTTGGATGCATGAAGATTTTGCCCTGACTAACTTGACGAATCATTTTCTGATCGCCATGCCCGGATTGCAGGACGAGGTTTTCCATCGCAGTGTGGTCTACCTGTGCGAACACAGTGACAAAGGCGCGCTGGGTCTGGTCATCAACAAACCGTGTGAAATCAGCATGACCGGTTTGTTTGACAAGCTGAGTTTGCCGCTGCTGCGCAAGGATTTGCTCGATACCCCGGTGTTCTTGGGCGGACCTGTTCAAAATGACCGTGGATTTGTGCTGCACGACGCCACCTTCTCAGCAGCCGATCAGCCGGATGAGGCCGTTTATGCCTCGACCATGATGATTCCGGGTGGCATGGAGATGACCACCTCCAAGGATGTGCTGGAGGCCATTTCTACCGGATTTGGACCTGCTCGCGTCCTGGTGTCCCTGGGTTATGCCGCGTGGGGTGAGGGGCAGCTGGAGTCAGAGTTGGGCGAAAACAGTTGGCTGACCGTGGCGGCGGACCCAACCCTTATTTTCGAGACGCCATTTGCCGAGCGGTATGACAAAGCGTTGAAGTTGCTCGGATTGGAAGCATGGATGCTTTCCATGGATGCGGGGCACGCATGAGCACCGCGCCTGCGACAACGCCGCCCACCGTTCCACCTGGTTTACAGACTTTTTTGGCACTGGATTTTGGCATCAAGCGAACCGGCTTTGCCGTCGGCAACCGCTTGATGCGTACCGCCCAGCCGCAAGGCACGATTCAAGCCGAAGGCGATGGGCGTTTTGTCAAGATCGCCGAGCGTCTGCGCGAATGGCAGCCCGATGCCTTGGTGGTGGGCGTGCCCTATCACCCGGACGGCGCCGAGCACGAAAACACCCGCAGGGCACGCAAGTTCTCCCGCCAGTTGCAAGGGCGTTTTAACCTGCCGGTGTTTGAGGTGGATGAGCGCTACACGACGACTGAAGCCCATTCCATGGGCGCCAAAGACGCCGATGCCGCAGCGGCCTGCATTATTTTGGAACAGTTTTTGAGGAGTATTCCATGAGCACACTCGTGCTGGACGCCGAGGCGCTATATATCGAGTTTCTGGCGGGCGTGCGCGCCCTTTACCGCCCCGGCATGCGCTTGGTGGGCGTGACCTCGGGCGGCGCCTGGTTGGCTGAGCGTTTGTACAAGGACATGAACCTGGGTGAAGACGTTGGCGTTATTTCGTCGAGCATGCACCGGGACGACTTTGCCCAGCGCGGCATGACCTCGGCTGCGCAAACTCAAATTGGCTTTGACGTGAATGGGGCAGACATTATTCTGCTGGACGATGTGCTGCATACCGGGCGCACCATTCGGGCGGTGTTGAATGAGCTGTTTGACTACGGTCGTCCGGCCTCGGTCAAGCTGGCCGTACTGGTGGACCGCAGTGGTCACC
The DNA here is from genome assembly GCA_037968455.1 of Rhodoferax sp. GTDB lineage: Bacteria > Pseudomonadota > Gammaproteobacteria > Burkholderiales > Burkholderiaceae_C > Rhodoferax. The sequence continues at coordinate 202 of JBBKVN010000014.1, read as the reverse complement.
AACTTCCGATTCAAGCGGACTACTTTGCCGCGCGGGTGGCCCTGTCGCCCCGGCAGTCACTGGCCCTGGCGCGCAGTGACGCGGGCGTCTTCAGTTTCAACGTGAAAGAGCGCTAAGCCATGCTGTACCGGCGTAACCCCCAGCTGAACAAAAACGGTGAGTTGATTCACCTGCTCTCCATTGAGGGCTTGCCCAAAAGCAT
>JBBKVN010000013.1:0-3109 GCA_037968455.1 Rhodoferax sp. | reverse complement strand
CGTTTGACGCCTCGCTGAAGGGCGTCAAACTGTGCCGTGACGCGGGCATCAAAATTGGCGTGCGCTTTACCCTCACCGAAGACAATGCCCATGATCTGCCGGCCCTGCTGCAACTGGTGGAAGACGAAGGCATTGACAAGTTCTACCTCTCGCACCTGAACTACGCGGGACGAGGCAACACCAACCGGGGGCGCGACGCGTTTTTGCAAACCACCCGAACCGCCATGGACTTGCTGTTCGACACCTGCTGGAAACATATCACCAACGGCACCGACAAGGAGTTCGTCACCGGTAACAACGACGCGGATGGGGTTTACCTGTTGCACTGGGTGCGCCGCCACTTCCCCGAGCGCGAGGCGGCCCTGCGTGCCAAGCTCTCCCAGTGGGGAGGCAACTCGTCGGGTGTCAACGTGGCCAACATCGACAACCTGGGCAATGTGCACCCTGACACCTTCTGGTGGCACTACAACTTGGGCAATGTGCGTGACCGTGCCTTCTCCAGCATCTGGCCCGACACCACCGACCCGCTGATGGCCGGTCTCAAGGCCGTGCCCCGCACCATCAAAGGCCGCTGCGGCGACTGCAGTTACTTCGATGTATGTGGCGGCAACACCCGCGTGCGCGCCCTGCAACTCACGGGCGATGCATGGCAGGAGGACCCCGCTTGCTACCTGTCCGATGAAGAAATTGGCGTCACTGGCGAACGCGAGCGTGTGCCCATGAAGCCCTACATCGGTATCCGCCAAGCTCGGGAAGCGGCAGCGCAGCAAGACTCGACCATCGTTTGAGCCAAAGTCAGGCCGGCCCACTGTTTTGGCCTGATCCTTGATTGCTATCGATTAAATAGCTGCCTGTGCAGTCCTAACGGGCGATAGAGGGCTTAATCGTATAAATGCGACGAGACCTTAACCGTCCCGGACGGTTTTTAGCCCACGGACTTCCAACAGAACAAAAAGGGCCCAAGCGCCATTCGCGCTCGGGCCCTTTTGACCTAGCGCCTTAACGGTAGCGCTTGAACTCGCCCGACTCGACTTTGGCCAGGAACTTGCTCAGCTCTATCTTGACCACGGGCATCAGGAAATACAGACCAATGATGTTGAAAATACCCATGGCAAAGATGGCCGCGTCAGAGAAGTCAATGACCGCGCTGAAGCCAATGGAACAGCCAATGACGATGAACACACAAAACATGACTTTGTAGACCAACTCATTGACGTGGCCTTCACCGAATAGGTAGGTCCAGCCCTTCAGGCCGTAGTAAGACCAGGAAATCATGGTCGAAATGGCAAACATCAACACCGCCAAGGCCAACGGGTAACGGAACCAGTCAAAGGTTGACTGGAACGAGGCGGCCGTCAAATTCACGCCGGTCAAACCATCCGGATGGGGGAAGGGGCCAGCGTTCAGGCCGGCAATGGTGATCACCAAGGCCGTCATCGTGCAAATCACGACCGTGTCAATGAAGGGCTCCAGCAAGGACACCAGGCCTTCTGTCACTGGTTCGTCAGTTTTCACAGCCGAGTGGGCGATGGCGGCAGAACCGACGCCTGCTTCGTTGGAAAAAGTGGCCCGTTTCAAGCCCTGAATCAAGGCACCCACAAAGCCGCCGGCCACACCTTCGGCAGAAAACGCACCGTTGAAAATGGCCGCAAAGGCGGATCCGACCTGATCAAAGTTCATCACAATAACGATGAGGGACATACCCACATACATGACCGCCATGACCGGGACCAATTTGGAAGTCACCGAGGAAATCGACGGCATACCGCCCACGATGACGGAGAACACAAAGGCGGCAAGCACCAAACCGGTCACCCAGCCAAAGCCATCTGGCAGGCCGAAAGTTTGCACAATCATGGCGTGAGCCTGATTGCCCTGGAACATATTGCCACCACCCAATGCGCCCAAAATGACCATGATGGCAAACGCCGCCGCCAAAAACTTGCCCAGCGCCGGAAAGCCACGCTCCTTCAGTCCGCGACTCAGGTAATACATGGGTCCGCCGGAAATCACGCCCGAAGGCAACACCGTGCGGTACTTGACACCCAAGGTGCACTCCACGAACTTGGACGCCATGCCCAGCAGGCCAACAATAATCATCCAGAAAGTGGCTCCCGGCCCCCCAATGGCCAAAGCCGCTCCCACGCCGGCGATGTTGCCCAAGCCCACCGTGCCCGACAAGGCCGTTGCCAAGGCCTGGAAGTGGGAGATTTCGCCTTCATGTTTGCTCGACGGGTCGCTGTAGCGGCCGCTCACAATATCAATGGCCAGCTTGAACTTGCGAAACTGCAAGAACCCAAAATACAAGGTGAACACCAGTGCGGCCGCAAGCAACCAACCCGCAATCAGCGGAAAGCTGGCGTCGCCGATCGGCACAGAGGTGAAAATGAAGCCGGCGAACCAGCCCAGATAGTCGTTAAAAAACTGGTCAACGGCCGCGTCAATGCCTTGTGCGCGGACAGACGCCGATGCCAATAAAAGGCCAAGCGTCGGCACGATCGTTCTCGCGCTGAGATGCGGTAAGTTCATGTGAAGTCTCCTTTTATTTTGGATCCAGGTGAGAGGCGGCCGCGCTTGAACTGTCGCAACCCAGGCAGCAATGCTTCCCGGTTTTTTCGCCCTCTCAAGTTTTACCCACCCGGCCTGCTCCCTGGATGGGCCCGTCCCCGTCCCGTACACCGTGGGTGTCAGACGAGGACGGCCAGTCTAACGCGGGGGAGCACTGATGAACAGTCGCATGAATGCAGGGCGCTTGCCATTAAGCTGACTAATGAAGCTCGTGACATCCCGTCGCTCCAGTTCGTTCTGGCCGCGTGGCCGCCTAGCTTTGCCGAATTTTTTGCACCAATGCCGTGGTCGAATAACCATCCACAAACGGCAAGGCCAGAGCACGCCCACCGTAGGACTCCACGACCCGGGTTTCAGCGAGTTTGTGCATGTCGTAGTCCCCGCCTTTGACCAAAATGTCAGGTCTGAGCTCCTCGATCAACTCCAGCGGCGTGTCTTCATCAAACCAGGTGACCAGGCTGATTGAGGCCAAGGCGGCCATGACAAAAGCGCGGTCAGCGTCGTTGTTCAAGGGCCGGTCAGGCCCCTTGCCGAGACGGCG
>JBBKVN010000012.1:0-5830 GCA_037968455.1 Rhodoferax sp. | reverse complement strand
ACCCGGCAGCAAGCGGTGTTGCCGGCCTTCGGCATCTTCACCGGGGGCCACCCGGTGCAGCCCGGCCCCGGGTGCGACGTGCATGTCGTCGGAGGCGATCGCGTCTGGCGGCTGCCCGCGCCGCAGTCACGCTGATAGTGGAGTCAGCCTGATCTGCGCTGCCTGCAGCCGTGAACCGGCCCGCCCGAGCGGTCCAGTTTTTTTGCTCGGTGTTTACCCTTGCTTTGCGCCACAGCCGGGGTTTTTGACAGTTGACTGACAGAAAGCCCTCGTTAGCATCTGCTCGACCCTGCCGTCATTTGCCTGGGCAAGGACTGCACGGACCGGACCCCGCCTGCGGCGGACCCATTGCGAAATTCTTTGACTTCGCATCAATAACTGGAGCTAGCTAGCATGACACACACTACCCTTACCACCCACCTGCTGCGCTGGGCGGCCCCTGTCGCCCTGGCCCTTGCCACGGTGGCAACTCCTGCTTCGGCGTTCGAAGCATCCAACACCGAGTGCATCGCACCGGCCGGCGCTGGCGGCGGCTGGGACTTCACCTGCCGCCAGGTCGGCAAGGCCTTGCAAGACCTGAAACTGATCCCCGGCTCGATGCAGGTGGTGAACAAGGCCGGCGGCGGCGGCGGCGTGGCTTACGCCGAAGTGGTGAACAAGCGCAATGCAGAAAACAACGTGATCGTGGCGGCCTCGTCTGCCACCTCCACGCGGTTGGCGCAGGGCGCCTACCCCGGCAACAACATGGGCCAGGTGCGCTGGCTGGCGGCCGTGGGCGCCGACTACGGCATCATTGCCGTGGCCAAGGACTCTCCCCTCAAGACCCTGCCGGACCTGATCAAGCAAATGAAGGCCGACCCCAAGTCGGTGTCCTTCGCAGGCGGCTCGGCCGTGGGCGGCTGGGACCACCTCAAGGTGCTGATCACGGCCAAAAAAGGTGGCATCACGGATGTGCGCTCGGTGAAGTACGTGGCTTTTGACGGCGGCGGCGAAGCCGTGACCCAGTTGCTGGCCGGCAAGGTGCAGGCCTTCACCGGTGACGCATCCGAAGCCAAGGGTTTTGTCGACGCCGGCAGCATCAAGGTGCTGGCTGTGTTGGCGCCCGAGCGTCTGGCCGGTGACTTCTCCTCGTTCCCGACGGCCAAAGAACAAGGCATCAACTCCATTGGTGCCAACTGGCGCGGTTTCTACGCACCCGGTGGCATGTCGGAAGATGCCTACAAGTTCTGGGTCAAGCAACTCGGCACCGTGTATGACTCCCCCCAGTGGAAAGCCACCATGGCCAGCAACGGCCTGGCGCCTTTGAACTCCCGCGGTGCTGACTTCAACGCGTTCGTCAAGGAGTCCGTGGAAGAGATCCAGACCATTTCCAAAGAAATCGGTCTGATCAAGTAAGTTGACAGGAGACGGACCTGCGACACGCGTGTGCCCGGTCCGTTTTTTGCCCTCAAGGCAACCCCGTCCCACAGATTAAGAGAGATTCACTATGAGTGACCGCCTATTTGGCCTCGCCGCGCTGCTGCTGGCTGGCCTGATGACCTGGGGTGCCAGCGTCATCGAAGAAAGCTTTATCCAAGACCCACTGGGCCCGAAAGCGTTTCCCTGGGTGATTGCGGTTGTGCTGGCTATCACCGGCATCGCCATGATTCTCAAACCCGACGACGAGCCCGAGTGGCCCGCTCGCGCCAAATTCCTCCGTATCGTCTGGTCAGTGGCTGTCATGGTGTTGTACGCCGAGCTGCTGCCCATCGTCGGCTTCGTTGTGACCACCGCTGCCGCCGCTGCTTTTCTGTCCTGGCAACTGGGCTCCACCGTGCGCCAGGCGGCTCAGGCCGGGGCCCTGATATCGGGCGGTATTTACGTTGTATTTCACCTGGTGCTGGGCCTGTCACTGGCCCGTGGCCCCCTGGGCTTCTAAGCCCGCTCAACAGGACATCGAGTCATGGACGCACTATCCTCCCTTGCCGATGGCTTTGCCATCGCCCTCACCTGGCAGAACCTGGCGCTGGCGCTGTTGGGCTGCTTTCTGGGCACCCTGATCGGCGCATTGCCGGGTTTGGGGCCATCCAATGGCGTGGCCATTCTGATTCCGCTGGTGTTCAGCATTGGGCTCAAACCCACCCCGGCCCTGATTTTGCTCACCAGCGTCTACTACGGCGCCATGTACGGTGGGCGCATCTCCTCCATTCTGCTCAACATTCCGGGCGATGAACCGGCCATGCTGACCACGCTGGACGGCTACCCCATGGCCCAAAAAGGCCAGGCGGGCGAGGCCCTCAGCATCTCGGGTCTGGCGTCCTTCGTCGGCTCGTTCTTTGCCACCTGGGGCCTGGTTTTTCTGGCGCCCCAACTGGTGAAAGTGGCCTTGCTGTTTGGCCCTGCCGAGTACTTTGCGCTGTTCACACTGGCCTTCGCCACCTTGGGTGGTTTGTCGAGTAAAAACCAGGCCAAATCGGCCATTGCGGCGGCCTTGGGCCTGGCGATTGCGATGGTGGGGGTGGACGGCCAGACCGGCGTGCCCCGCTTCACCTTCAACAACGTGCACTTTTACGACGGCATTGACTTCCTGGTCGCCATTGTGGGCTTCTTCGCGGTGTCCGAGGTGCTGGTGTTCATCGAAAACTACACCACTGGCCCCAGCGCCAAACCAGCACCCAAGCTGGGTCGCATCATCCCGCCTTTGTCGATGATCAAGGCCACCTCGGGCGCCATGGGGCGCGGCACGATTCTGGGCTTTATTGCCGGTGTATTGCCCGGTGCGGGCGCTTCTTTGGGCTCCTTCATTGCCTACGCGCTGGAGAAGAAAGTCTCCAACAAAAACGACACCTTTGGCAAAGGCGACCCACGCGGTGTGGCCGCCCCCGAAGCGGGCAACAACGCCGCCGCCGGTGGCGCGCTGGTGCCCATGCTGGCTTTGGGCGTGCCCGGTTCCGGCACCACCGCCGTGCTGCTGGCCATGCTGCTGGCGCTGGACATCACGCCCGGCCCGCTGCTGTTCACCAAGAACCCTGATGTGGTGTGGGGCCTGATTGCCGCTCTGTTCATTGGTAACTTCATGCTGCTGGCGATGAACATTCCGATGGTGGGCATCTTTGTGCGCCTGTTGGCCATTCCCGCCAAGTACCTGATGCCGGCCGTGGCCATGATTTCCTTTGTGGGCATTTACGGCATATCGGGCTCCACGTTTGACCTCGAAGTCATGATCGCCTTTGGTGTGGCCGGTTGGGTGCTGCGCAAGCTTGAAATGCCGCTGGTGCCTGTGATTTTGGGTATCTTGCTGGGCAACCAGATGGAGAACAATCTGCGCCGCGCCATGACCATCTCGGACGGCAATCTCTGGGCCCTGGTGGAGTCACCGCTGGCGATTGGATTGTGGATCATGGCCATCGTCGGCTTCATCATGCCTTTGGTCGTGGGCCGCTTTGTGCGCATCAGTGCGCTGAAGAAGTCTAAGATCGAGGCGGGTGACGTCGGAACCTCCGACTGAGCCTGACCCCCGGCCCACCTATTGACGATGGGCCGCATCACTCCACCGAGGAAGGCCCCCACTGTGTATTTGCTGCTGGTTGAAGATGACGCAGCGCTGGCCGAAAGCCTCAGCGGGGTGCTCACGGCGCGGGGCCACCGGGTGGACTGGGCCAGCGACGGCCTGATGGCCCTGAACTTGATTGCCCACCAACAGTTCGACCTGCTCATTCTTGACTTGGGCCTGCCCAAGCTGGACGGCATGCAGGTGCTGCAAAAACTGCGCGAGCAAAGCGTGGACCTGCCGGTGCTGATTCTCTCGGCCCGAGACCAGGTGCAAGACAAAGTCGCCGCCATTCACGCCGGCGCCGACGACTACCTCAGCAAGCCCTTTGACACCCATGAGTTGGAGGCCCGCCTGTTTGGCCTCATGCGCCGCCGCCATGGCGTCGCTTCCGCCCGGCTGGAATGGGCCGGTGTGGCCTACGACGCCGGCCAGCGCAGCTTTGCGTGCGCCGAGCAGCCGCTTCAGTTGAGCCCGCGCGAACATGCCACTCTGCTGGCGCTGGTGGAGGCGCAGGGCAGCCCGCTGGCACGCCAGGCCCTGTTTGACCGGGTGTTTGTGGACGATGCTGACGTTGCGCCGGACGCCATGGACGTGGTGCTGTACCGCCTGCGCAAACGCCTGGGCGAGTTGGGCGTAGCCATTCGCAATGTGCGCGGCATAGGTTTCTATCTGGACCCAGACCGCCCATGACCGGCGGGGCCGGTGTGCAACCGGGTTGGCGCTCATTCTGGCGGGCGCAGTCCTTGCGCCGGCGCCTGCTCACCCTGCTGCTGCCCTCATTGGTGTTGATCACCCTGGTGGAGCTGACCCTCTCGTATCGGCTGGCCCAACAAACCATTGACGAGGCCTATGACCGCGGCCTGAAGGGCGCGGTGCAGGCACTGAGTCTGGCCACACGCATGGATGACGACGGCTTCACTGTGGACCGGCCCTTCAAGCTGCTGAGTTATGTGCAAAGCAACTCGCGCGGCACCGTGTTTTTTCATGTGCGCACCAGCGACGGCTTGATGGAGGCGGGCTTTGCCGGTTTGGTGTTCCCGTGGCCACAAAAGGTCACCCTCGACACGGTGTACCTGGCTGAAGGCCTGTACTTTGACCAGAACCTGCGCATGGCCGCCATGCGCCGCGAAGTGAGCCACAGTGCCGCTGACGTGGAGTCCGGCGCCGCCCCGATTTATGTGGACTTGCTGGTCGCCGAAGACCTCGCCCCACGCCAGGCCTACCTGCGCAGTTTTTTGCTTCGCGCTGCGGTGCGTGACGGCTTGCTGCTGCTCTTCACCATGGTGGTGCTGGTGTGGATGGTGCGCCGTGGTCTGGCGCCGCTGGGCCGCTGGTCACGCCTGGTGCGTGAACGATCGGTGCACGACCTGACGCCTCTGCCCATGGACCAGGGCTTGCCCGAAGAGGCCCGCCCTCTGGTGGCGGCGCTGAATTTTCACCTCTCTCGCAGCGCGCAAGAACAAGCCACCCGCCAGCGTTTTCTGGAAGACGCCTCGCACCAGTTGCGCACCCCTCTGGCGGTTCTCAAAACCCAGATTGCCTGGCGGCGGGAGCAGCAAAAAAGCAATCTCATCGAGCCCGGCTTCCTCACCAAGCTGGAGGCCCAAGTGGATTCCGCCACCCGTCACACCCAGCAAATGCTGCAACTCGCGCGGGTGGAGCACCCCAACGCGCTCCAATGCGCGCCCGTGCCCCTTCTCTCCGTGGTTCAAGCGGTGGTGCTCAGCCTGCAACCGTTTTCCCAGCGCCGCCAGATGGACATGGGGCTGGCGAAGGGCACCGGTATTGGCGCCACCACCCGCGTCTGGACCGATGCGGGCCTCTTGCAGCAAGTGCTGGAGAACCTGCTGGACAACGCCATCAAGTATGGCCGTACCGAGGGCGTGATCACCGTGCACCTTGAGTTGGGCCCGGACACCGACGGCGTGCGCCCCGGCGTCTGGCTGGAGGTGGAAGACGACGGCCCTGGCGTGAGCGACGAAACCCTGTCCCACCTGGGGGAGCGCTTTTACCGCGCCGACCAGGCCAGCCAGCGCGGCAGCGGCCTGGGCCTGTCCATTGTGAGTGCGGTGCTGACGCGCCTGGGCAGTCACATCGAGTTCGCACGGGGCGCCAACGAACAAGGCTTGCGGGTGCGCTTTTGGTTGCCTTTGAGCGCCCCGCCCGAGCGCGAGCTGGATCATTGACATGAAAAGGAAACGCCTGATGCTGACCGCAAAAACCTTTCTCGCCCTTAGTCTGCTGGCCGGTCTGCCTACTTGGGCTGAGCCCCTCAAGCCCGTCTGTGTGGTGCCTGCC
>JBBKVN010000011.1:0-3063 GCA_037968455.1 Rhodoferax sp. | reverse complement strand
CTTCTCCGCCTCTGGCTCAGTACTTCAACCGGGCGTAGTAGGTCTTTTGGGCGGCCTCACGCGCTTGGCGCATGGTGTGAATGCCCATTTCCTGCAGCAGCGGGATCAAACGCAACCAGACCTCGGCTGTGACCATGGCGTCGCCCAATGCCGTGTGGCGCCCCAGCACGGTGATGTTGAAGCGCTCGGCGATGGCCTCCAGCCGGTGCGACTCCTGATTGGGGTGCACTACGGCAGACAGCAACAAGGTGTCCAACACCGGGTGGTCAAAAGTCAGCCCGGTTTCAGCTTCCTTGAGCTGCAGAAACTTCATGTCGAAGGCCGCGTTATGCGCCACCAGCACGGTGTCCTGCGCAAACACATGAAACGCGGGCAAGACCTCTCCAATGCGTGGCTGACCTTTCACCATGTCCTGCGTGATGCCGTGAATCGGGATGGTGACCGCCGGAATCAGCCGCTGCGGGTCGACTAATTGCTCAAAGCTCTCTTGGCGCAGCAGCTTGCCATTAACGATACGCGCCGCACCAATTTGAATAATTTCATCGCCACCCGACGGATTCAGCCCGGTGGTTTCGGTGTCAAACACCGTGTAGGACAACGATGACAGCGGCCGGTCGTCCAGCGCATGGCCTGCCTCTGAGACCTGAAACAAATCAAAGTCGTAGAACTCAGGGCGGCTGTCGTTGTGGCGCACCTGCTGCGCCGCCTCCAGCTGTTCCTGCGCATCGGCCAGCGGCAGCAAAAACCGAAAGAAGGCCTCGTGGCGAATGCGTTCGCGCTCGAACCACATCTCGCCGCCATGGCGCGCCACCACGTCGCGCACGGTCAGCGGCGTGCTTTCCGCCCCAAAGCGCATGGCTTCCATCTCCCAGCTCATCACCGTCTCGGTGCTCATCGCCTGCCCGGTCCAGATCAGGTCCAGCTGGGCCCGCCCTTGCACTGTCTGCAGCCGCAAGCGCATGAATTTCACATCGAACTCATCCACCAGCCGGGTGGCGAGATAGCTCAAGGCTTGAATCAAGGTGAAGCTGTCCACCCGCAGCCAGACGGAGGCGTCCACACTGTCCAGCGACACCGTGCGCTCGCATTGTGTTTCCATGCGGCGCTGCGCGGCCAGCAACAAGTCGGAGCCGAGCATTTCCTCCATCGGCCACCGGGTCTTCAGGCCCTGTGCCGCCTGCTGCGCCAGATCGGTCACTCGCTTGCTCATGATGCCGACTTCATCGCGCACCACACCCAGGAAACGCTCACGCATGACGGGTTCCAGATCGGGCAGCGAGAGCATGTCCACCGCGGCCTGCATGTTGGCAAGCGACGAGCGGCTGCGTTCGGTCAAACCGTGCAGGAGTTGATCGCGCAAATTGCCTTCCTCGAAATTGCGCGTGACGTTGTCCAGCATCAGAACAAACCCGCTCAGGTCAGCCGACGCCCCTTCTTTGTCGCTGGCCCGCACGGGCGCCATTTGCACCCGAAGCAACTGCCCGCTTCGCGTGGTGGTGACGAACTGGGCGGACGGGCTACCGGCCCCGCGCGCCAGTCGCTGATAAATGCTTTCCAAGGCATGGGCCACCAACTTGCGGTCAAACACGGCGTAAATGGAGCGACCAATGCCAATCAACTCCGCCCCATCTGCCAAGGCAGGCGCATCCGACAGCGCCTTGAACTGCAGCCGCGCCCGGCTGTTGTACAGCAAGATGCGGCCATCCAGGTTGCATACGACCACGCTCTGGGTCAGTTCGGCCATGAGTGCGGCCAACCGGTTTTTCTCTTGCTGTACATGGCCGCTGGCCTGTGCAATTTGCTGTGCCATGTCAGAACGAAGATGGTCTCGCTGTGCGGCCAACTCATTGATGGCCACGCCCAACCCCCGTATTTCTGTGCTGCCCGCAGGTGTCAATTGCTGGGGATCGGTGGCGGCTACCAGGACACGGGCTTTTTCCAGCAAACGCGCGGGCGCGTAGGCATAGCGCTTATAGAGCTTGCCCAGGCCCGCAGCCACCCCGCCCAGGGCGAGCACCCAGCTCAAGCCAAGCAAGGCGATGCGGGGGCCCAGAACGGCGTCCACGGTGGCCTTTTCGTCCGGTGCCAAGGTGGACCACAGCAGGACAACTGTCAGCGCCAGCCAGAGCGCCATGGCCAGCCCGACGCCAGCGATGGCCAGCCAGAGCCGCCGGTCCGGCTTCATGAGGATTCGCTCAGCATGTCCGCCACCTTCTGCACCAGGTCGTGCGTGGAAAATGGTTTGGTCATGTAGCCGTTGGCGCCCAGCGCCAGTCCCTTGGCCATGTCGGTGTCACGCCCCTTGGCGGTCAGCATCAGAATTTTGGTGTGTTTTAACGTGTCGCTCGCACGCACCTCCTGGCACACCTCGAATCCGGTTTTCACCGGCATCATGACGTCCAGCAGCACCAAGTCGGGCTGCTGCGCGACCATCGCATCCAGCGCCTCCTGCCCGTCGTGGGCCACGACCACGGTGTAGCCTTCACGCTTGAGCAGGTACTCCAATGAGATGACGATATTCGGCTCATCGTCGGCCACCAGTATCTTTTTGTTCATGTCTCATCTCCTTGTTCTTGTTGCGCCTCTGTGCGTGGCGAGTCGGTCCAGGGCAGGTGAAAGGCAAAGCAAGCCCCCTCTCCGGGCGTTTGCTCCAGCCACAACCGCCCTCCAAAATGCGCCACGATCTGCTGGCTGATCGGCAATCCCAGTCCCGTCCCGTGCGGCCGTTGGGTGGCGTCGCCGCCCTGGTGAAAACGGTCGAAAACCAAGCGCTGTTGTGCCTCTGGCACGCCAGGCCCGTTGTCCTGTACCTTCACCGTCATGCCGCTATCGTCGCGGTCCAAGCTTACGCAAACCCGACCACCCGGTACCGGGACAAATTTCGCTGCATTCGACAGCAAATTCAACATGACCTGCGTCAAGCGGTCCGGGTCCGCCATCAGCGTGGGCGCCGTGTCAGGTACCAAAAGGTCTACCGTGCACTGCTTTTCCCGAAACATCTCGGCCGTGGTGGCCACTGCCTGCTGAATCAGCGCCCGGAGGTCGACCTCAACCGTGTGCCAC
>JBBKVN010000010.1:0-4969 GCA_037968455.1 Rhodoferax sp. | reverse complement strand
CTTTTTATCGAACCGGTAGGCATAACGCCAATATTTGCTGCCGTTTGGGGCTACCAGTAGGAAAAGACCGCGACCGTCAGCGTATTTGCCCGGTGTGGCGATCCGGCGTATCTGTATATCTGAGAGTGCCATGTGATGCCATCAAAAGTACCAACAAACCAGTTGGAATTTCATGATACCCCATGAGGTGACTTGAGGCGATCTTTCAATGGTTTCATTGAGAGATGCGAGAGAGGTGTCTGCAGAAGCCGCCGGACCCGCATCCTGAACCGGGGTTCAGGTGGGCGAGGTCAGCTGGTCATTGGGTTCATCTAACGCGAGATGATCACGCTTGATCAGCGATGTTCCAAGCCCGGGCTCATAGAGCATTGGTACAAGAAATATAAAGCCCGACACGCTCTGCAGACAGTAGGAATTGTAGACCTTGTTCCCGCATTTGGCTTGACGAATCGGCCCTTGGTTCCGTCACTGTTGCCAGCTTTCGGCGAGAGCAACGCAATCGGGAGCGGTTAAAACAATTGGCTTTCGTCGTTCAAAGCGTCATCCAGCCGCTCCAGAAGGGCGTTCAGTTTGGGGTCAGCGCCGATTGGGGTGGACGCCGCGGCCGGGGTTGCAACGGAAGGTGCCGGGCTGGTGGAGCCGGCCATGTCGAAGGTCAGGTTCAATGCGGCCAGCACCGCAATTCGGTCTCTTGCACGCACTTTGCCCGCATCACGAATCTGGTTCATGGCGGTGTCAAGGCGCTCGACGGCGTCCAGCAACCGCGCATCAGCGCCCTCAGGGCAACCCAGCACGTAGTTTTGCCCCATTATTTGCACTTCAAGTTGTTTCATAGTTATTTGTACCCTCAAATCAGCCTCAAACCCTTGCCAATGCTTGGTTCGTTGCTATAGAAATAATTGTGTGCATTGCTGCGAAAACTGTAGTAATCGGACCGCAAAAAAAACGTGCAAAAACCCGTATTTTCATTTACGTTTGACAGAGTGCATTTATAATTGTGGGGCAGACTGATGTGCGACAGAAGTGTGCAAAATCCGTGCACAGTAGAGCGAAAAAGGAGCCCAAAATTAGCAAAAACAACGGCCTCATCCAACGTGGCGAAATTTGGTTTATGCGCTTTACGATTAAGGGTCATAAGGTGTATGAGTCTACTCGCACAAGCGTTAAACGGGACGCTGAAATGATCCTAGCCAAGCGCAAAGCAGACCTTATCCAGGATGTAGTGTTGGACAAGAAGCGCCCCGTGGACTTGTATGAGGCTATGGACCAGTACGTGTTAACTCGCACTACCCCAGCAAGCAAGCGCAATGCTGCCAACGCCATTAAAGTCTTTAAGGATGGACTGTTTAACCGTCCGTTAAAGAAGTTAGCTCGTCACGATGTGGATGCAGTCATTCAAAACCAGCTAGCAATAGGACGCAATCCCAACACCGTGCAAACGCGTATTAACTACTGGAAAGCGTTTACTAACTGGTGTAAAAAACAAAACTATATAATTTTTGAGGGCATTAACAGGCTGCTGAAATATTGGTCTGCAAAACGCCATTCACTACCCGCATGAGCGGAATATTTCGAAACTGATTTCGCAATTCGAAAACTCGACTCTCTTGCGCCCGGTTTCTGCCAGTTGTGAGGTCGTTTTGCATCGTTCTCCTGCCTCTACGTCGTCTGCAGACGGATTTGTTCCAGGGAGCGCATGCGCGTGAGGTTGTAGGCAGCCATCGTCAGCACAAACAACTGGTCCACCTTCTTCAATCCACGCACCATCACCTGGCGGATCGGTCCAATGAACTTGGCCCAGCCAAATCCCTGTTCGATGAGCTTGCGCTTTTGCTGCGAGATGGCGTAGCCATCGCTGGCCGCAATGTGTTCTGGCACCGCTGACTTGCGGTTGGCGGTGTTCTGCGCCACATGGGGCAGCACGTTCATGTCCGTCAACGACTCAATGAACTCTGCTGCGTCATAGCCCTTGTCGGCACCCAGTGTGATTTGCGCATTCGCATGCGCAACCTGCTTTGCATCGGCAATCATTATCTTGGCCGCTTCACGCTCGGCATAGCCGTCTGCGGTGGTGACTGCAGCGCTGGCAATCAAGCCGTGACGGTTGTCGCTCAGGGTGTGGCCCATGAAGCGCAACTCACTGGCCGTGTTGCCTTTGCGGTACAGCCGTGCATCGGCATCGGTGGTGGACTCGTGGGTATCGTTGCTGCGGCTCTTGCCTTTGAAGTTTCCCGTGTCATCGTCGCTTCCGTCCTTGCGCGCGAAACTCTTGTGGCCGGCCCAGGCCTGAATCAGCGTGCCGTCCACGCTGAAGTGCTCACCCGAGAGCCAGTCGTTCTTGTTGGCAATGGCCAGCACTTCGTTGAAGAGCTCGATGACAGCGTCATGTTCAATCAGGCGCTCACGATTCTTGGTCAATACCGTGGGCACCCAAACCGTGTCGTCCATGGACAAGCCTATGAACCAGCGAAACAACAGGTTGTATTGGGTCTGCTCCATGAGCAGGCGTTCGGAGCGAATGCTGTAGAAGATTTGCAGGAGCATGGCGCGCAGCAGCTTCTCAGGGGCAATGCTTGGACGACCACCTTTGATTTCGGCGGCGTACATGCCAGACAGCAGTGGCTCGATGTTCTTCAATGCCAGATTCACTGTTCTGCGCACGGCGCGCAGGGGATGGTTGTCCGGCACAAAGTCATCGAGACGACGCATGGTGAACAAATTCTCGGTGAAGGTGTCGGCGCCGCGCATGTCTGCTTCAGGTTCGTAGTGATGGTTCGATTGTCAGGCTTGGGGATGCAATTCTTGAGACAAAAGGGAGGTATTTCAGCAGCCTGCTAGGCCTTTTACTATCAGGTCAGTAATGGTGGAGTGTCGCAATGCGTATGCCGTAGCGGCCAAAGGCAGCTTGGCCGCGATCACGGCATCCTTGAATGGATACTTTCAAGAGTCCTTGTTCCAAGCGCTGCCAACGGCTCGGGCGAAAAGCGGCGCGCCTGGTGTCTTCTCTTTTGTTTGCTCGGCGAAGAAAGCGGCGGTTGAAGCGGGCAGGGTGATTTTGCGATCCTTCCCCGCCTTGTCTTTGCCGATCATTAGCGAGTTCAATCGGTTGTCAAAATTCGCCACGTTGAACGCGGCCACTGCACCGGGCCGCATCGGTAGAAGGGACATGGTACTGTATGGCCTCTACAGCCGCTTGAAGCTCCTTCAGGTCCCAGTGGTCATAGGTTACGGTGCCCACACTGCCTACGGTCTCGTGCCCTGTGATCTTGTCCTGCGTACTCTCAGGGAACCCCGCACGGCGCATCAAGGGGCGCACTGTTTGGCGGAAGCAGTGGAAGGTGGGTTCTATCTCTAGCCCGGTACGGAAGGCGAGGAACCAACGCCCGAAATAGTCGCTGGGTTTGTCAGCCCGAAGGGGGAGGGCAGGCCACAGAGAATCAGACCCAGACTCCTTAATGGCCGCGGCATAGGTCAGAAATCCAAGACGGATTAGCTCACTGTGGATAGGGACCCGGCGTTTCCCCGCGTCGCTTTTGACGGATTGATTTTCCCCTTCGTCAGTCACCACCATAACGGGGATGCCCTCTACGCATTGGATGTCCAGCGCACGAAGTTGACACAGTTCCACAAGGCGGGCTCCCGTATAGGCACCCAAGAGGGGAAGCCAGTAAGCGGCCTCACGTCCCGCTTGCTTGGACTTCGGGAGGTCAAAGCGAAGGTGCAGAGGCGTGGAGAACAGCTTTTGCATCTCAGCGCTTGTCACTGCTCTGCGGGGGGCGGCGGTCTTGGCCTTGATGTCCAGCCCCTCCCACGTATGACGCTGGGTCCATTCCAGAGTACTGGCTGCATACTTCATCAATGTCTTGATGGCCGTTAGGCGGTCTCTAGCGGTCTGCATTGGGTCAGCAGCCAGCCCCGGTAGGTGTCGCCCTGTCCCTTGAGATGTCCCTGATGGCCACCGCTGGGTGTTGTTCCTCGAACTGACGCACGGCGCGGTCCATTGCGCCAACGGAGTCCTTGGAGCGTGGGGTACTGCCGGACTGTGCCCATCTTTCAAAGACATCTCGTAAGGTCTTGGGCGTATCTGGAGTCTTGGGCGCTTCACTAGGCAGCGGGGCCGCTTGGGGCGGTGTCTCTATGATCTCTCCCGCGTCCCTAAGGGTCACCTCATGGCGGGCTTTGCGGTACGCCTTCAAGCAAGCCTCTAGCGCTTCGTGCCCACCGGGGGCCGTGTGGTCAAACGCCAGCCCCAGCCGCTTTGCTTCAGCGACAACCAACGGCAATACAGCGGCAAGGTTGCGACGGGAGAGGTTGGCGGAAGCCTTTGCGTTCAAGTAAGTGTTCAGGTCTGTCAGTTCCTCCGCCTCTTCCTCAGTTAGTCCCGTCAGGTCATCCACGCGGGGCTCTGGAAGTTCCCACATGGGGATTAGGAGGCGGTTAGCTTTGAGGCGGGTCCACTCCTTGCTCTTGTGCACCATCTCCGCTATCAAAGGGAGGTCTCAGCGCGTACCCGGTCATCCTCCTTGAGCACAGTCGTCCGGACCTGTTGGGCCAAGAGCGTGGTCATCCGAGGGGTAACGACTTCTAGGGGCTTGGGGTTGAGCGCGGTGCGCTGGGCGTCAAAGTCGGCCAGCCATTCGGCCCGTTTGATAGTTGCCCTTAGAGTTGCCTCCCGGCGGTCGCTGGTGCCCAGTGAGGGATTTACACGAGCTTTGCCGCCGTAGAGGTGTCGGAGGTCATCTGGAATGATGATCAGGACGCACCACCGGGAGCCCCGGAGGTTCAATCCTTCGACATTTGCCATCTCTGTTCCTTGGGTCATATGTTGTGCAAGTGACACACTCAAGTGATACAAAAGAGGCGTGTAAGTCCTTGTCAGGACTCAAGTTGTTGATTTAAAACAGCTTTATTTGAATAAGGTGACGAGCCTTGACCCCGGCACTGGCTCCACAGTTAGGGCTGCTTGGTT
>JBBKVN010000009.1:0-10403 GCA_037968455.1 Rhodoferax sp. | reverse complement strand
ATCGTGTCAGACGTGTTGATGCCGCAAATGGACGGGTTTGCCCTGTGCCGGGCGTGGATGCTGGATGAGAAGCTGAGGGAGATACCCTTTGTTTTCTACTCTGCCACCTATATCCATCCGGAGGACGTGACGCTGGCGCTGGCCATGGGGGCCATGCGCTATTTGATCAAGCCCTTGGAGCCGGACATGCTGCTGAGCGAAATCGCCAACGCGATGGAGGAACGCAAGAACAGTCCCTCACCTCCCCAGCCCAGCGTTCCATTGGACACACCGGAGTTCGAAGTCTTTCATGACGCTGTGTTGGCACGCAAGTTAGAAGACAAAATTGTGCAATTGGAGTCCACCAAAAGCAAGTTGCAGGCCACGCTGGACGCCATCCCTGACTTGCTGTTTGAAGTGGACCGTGAAGGGCGTTATCTGACGGTGCATGCACCGCGCAGCGAACTGTTGGTCGCGCCCAAGTCTGAGCTGCTGGGGAAAACCGTCGCCGACGTGATGGCGCCGGAGGGCGCTGCGGTAGTGATGGCCGCTTTGGCCGAGGCCAATGCAAGCGGCTGGTCGCACGGTCGTCAAATTGAACTGTTGCTACCGCAGGGCCCGCTTTGGTTTGAATTGTCGGTGGCGAGGCAGGCACAGGCTGACTCGGCTGAACCTCATTTTGTCGTGATCTCGCGCGACATCACCGAGCGCAAGACGGCAGAAGAAAAGGTTCAAGCCCTGGCGTTTTATGACCCATTAACCGGGGTGGCCAACCGGCGGTTGCTGATGGACCGGATGCAACAAGCGGTGGCGTCCAGCGTCCGGCATCGGTGCAGAGGTGCGTTGTTGTTTGTGGATCTGGATCATTTCAAGGATGTTAATGACGTGTGTGGCCACGCCGACGGAGATCGAATGCTTCTGGAGGTGGCCAAAAGGTTGGCGTCCTGTGTTCGGGCTGGTGACACGATTGCGCGTCTGGGCGGAGACGAGTTCGTGGTGCTGCTGGAGGACTTGAACGAAAACGAATTGGAGTCGGGCACTCAAGCCAAGTTGGTGGCCGAAAAGATTTTGTCCGTCCTTAGTCAGCCCTATTTGCTGTCTGACGGGCCGCGCCACGGCAGTGCCAGCGTGGGCGTGGCCTTGTTTGGCCTTGACGCGGAGTCGAGCCGGGACGGGCCGCTAACGCGCGCCGATATGGCCATGTACCAAGCCAAGGCAGTGGGCGGAAACACGTTGCGTTTCTTTGACCCGCAAATGCAGGTGGTGGTGGCCGCACGCGCGGCCCTGGAGGCGGATTTGCGCCAGGCTTTGGATGAGCAGTCTTTTGTGGTCTATTACCAGACCCAAGTCTGCGGTGCGCGGATTTGCGGGGTGGAGGCACTGGTGCGTTGGCGGCACCCGCAGCGCGGCATGGTGCCGCCGCTGGAATTCATCGGGCTGGCAGAGGACACGGGCTTGATTTTGCCGCTGGGCGCCTGGGTATTGGAGACAGCTTGTTTGCAGTTAGCCCATTGGGCCGACCGGGCAGAATCAGTCCATCTGACCATTGCCGTGAATGTGAGTGCGCGTGAGATGCGGCAGGATAATTTTGTGGCACATGTGCTGGACGTCTTGAAGCGCACAGGGGCCAACCCGCACCAGCTGAAGCTGGAGTTGACAGAAAGCCTGTTGGTCTCCAACGTGGAGGACACCATTGTCAAGATGACCGCACTGCGGGACATTGGCGTGCGTTTCTCTCTGGACGATTTTGGAACCGGTTTTTCGTCACTCTCTTACCTCAAGCGCCTGCCGCTGGACCAGCTCAAGATTGACCAGACCTTTGTGCGAGACATTTTGGTGGATGCCAATGACGCAGCCATTGCCAAAATGGTGATTGCGCTGGCTGGCTCCATGGCCTTGGATGTGATTGCAGAAGGCGTTGAGCTGGAGGCTCAACGTGCCTTTCTGGCCGAAATGGGTTGCCAAACCTACCAAGGCTACCTGTTTAGCAAGCCCATGCCGATTGATGAATTGGAGGCCTTGCTGGCCCGGCCATGAGGCGTCAAGCGCGCTGACGTGCCGCACCCCAGCGCCGGTTGGCCTCAATGACTCAAGGCGTTCAACACGTTTTCGGCGGTTGCCGGTGCCTTGAGCTTCACGGGTTGGCCATCCGGGCGCGCTTGCGCCACGGCGTCGCGCAAGGCTTCAAACACGCTGATGGCCAGCATGAGCGGCGGCTCGCCCACCGCTTTGCTGCCAAACACGTTGTCTTCGCGGTTGGGCTCAGGCCACAAATCCACTTTGAAGTGCGCCGGAATGTCGCCGGTGGCCGGAATCTTGTAAGTACTGGGGGCGTGGGTGCTCAAGTGCCCTTTGTCGTTCCAGACCAGTTGCTCGGTGGTGAGCCATCCCATGCCCTGCACAAAACCGCCTTCAATCTGACCAATGTCGATGGCCGGGTTGATGCTGCGGCCCACGTCATGCAGGATGTCGACTTTCAGCACGCGGCTCTCGCCTGTGAGGGTGTCGATGGCGACCTCGGTGCAGGCGGCGCCATAGGCAAAGTAATAAAACGGGCGCCCGGTCAGCGTTGCCTTGTCGTAGTGAATCTTGGGTGTGCGGTAGAAACCGTCGCTCCAGAGCTGGATGCGGTTGGCGTAGGCCATTTGCACCACCTCGTCAAAACGGCGTTCGCCTTTGGGTGAGCGAATCCACCCACCCTCAAACTGCACGGCGCCCGCGCCGCAACCGTCCAGACCGCTGACAAATTGCGCCAGGTTGTCGCGCACATGGCGGGCGGCAAACTGGGCGGCGCGACCGTTCAGGTCAGTGCCCGCTGATGCGGCCGTGGCCGAGGCGTTGGGAATCTTGCTGGTGTCGCTGGCGGTGGCCAGCACGCGGTGAAAGGGCACGCCCAACTCATCCGCCACAATTTGCGCCACTTTGGTGTTCAGGCCCTGGCCCATTTCCGTGCCGCCGTGGTTCACTTGCACGCTGCCGTCGAGGTACACATGCACCAGCGCGCCGGCTTGATTGAACAGCGTGGCAGTGAAGGAAATGCCGAACTTGACCGGTGTCAGCGCCATGCCCCGTTTGATCACCGGGTTGGCCGAGTTCCACGCCAAAATGGCCTCTTTCCGTTGTCGGTACTGCGCAGTCAGCTCTATTTTTGATAGCATCGGCTGCAAAATGTTGTCTTCCACCTTCATCTGGTAATGGGTGGTGTTGCGGGCTTGGGCGGGTGTGGCGGCGGTGCCAGCGGTCATCTCTTCGCTGTACAAGTTGCGCAGGCGCACATCCAGTGGGTCGAGCTTCAGGTAGCGGGCAATGTCGCTCAGAATGGTCTCGGTCACGATCATGCCTTGGGGCCCGCCAAAGCCGCGAAACGCCGTGTGGCTCTGGGTGTTGAGCTTGCAGCGATAAGACGCAATGGCCACGTCTTCCAGAAAGTAGCCGTTGTCGGCGTGAAAAATGGCGCGGTCAGCCACGGGGCCAGACAGGTCGGCGCTGAAGCCGCAGTTGGCGGCCATCATCAGTTTCAGACCCTGCAAGCGGCCGGTGTCGTCAAAGCCCACCGTGTATTCATAGGCAAACGGGTGGCGTTTGCCGGTGATCATGAAGTCGTCGTCCCGGTCCAGACGCAGTTTGACGGCGCGTTTGAACTTGGCCGCTGCCACGGCCGCCCACACGGCCAGGTGCCCGGCCTGGGTTTCCTTGCCGCCAAAGCCGCCGCCCATGCGCCGGCACTCGACCCGCACCGCATGGTTGTCCAACCCGAGTGCGTGGGCCACCCAGTGCTGCAACTCGCCTGGGTGCTGCGTGCTGGAGTAGATCAGCCACTGGTTTTGCTCTTGCGGCAGCACGTAGGCCACCTGGCCTTCCAGGTAAAAGTGCTCTTGTCCGCCGACTTCCAGCGTGCCGCTCAGGGTGTGGGGCGCCTGGGACAAGGCCTGCGCGGCGTCACCACGGTTGACGAAAACGGGCGGCAGCACATAGCTTTTTGCCGCCAGTGCGTCCTGAATGGTCAGGATGGCGGGCAGGGGGGCAATGTCGAGCTTCACCAGGCGTGCGGCGTGGCGCGCCTGCATCACCGTGTCGGCCACGATCACGCCAATGACCTGGCCGATGTGTTGCACGGTGTCGATGGCAAATACCGGCTCGTCCCCGGCAAAGGCGGCCAGCATCGGGTCACCGGGAATGTCTTGCGTCAACACCAGTCCGTGCACGCCGGGCATGGCTAAAGCGACGCTGGCATCGACCCCGCGCAACTGGCCATGGGCCTGAGAGGACAAAATCGGCGCGGCGTAGAGTGTGCCGCGAACCTCGGGAATGTCGTCCACGTAATGGGCGCCACCGGCCACTTGGGCGGCTGCACTCTCATGGGCGTGGCTGTTGCCGCTGGCCGGGGTGGCGATATTCACTGGCTTGGGTTGACCGCTCATGCTTGTGCCCCTTCCAAAGTGAATGATTCCAGATTGATGTCCGTGACCCCCTGGCTTTCCAGCCAGAAGCGCTGCAGCAAGTTGCCCAGCACCTGCACCCGATAGTCGGCAGAGGCCCGCATATCGGAAATCGGGCTGAATTCGGCGCGCAGCGTGGCAGTGGCCAACGCTACCGTGGCCGGGTTCCAGGGTTGACCTGTGAGGGCGGCCTCGGTTTGAACGGCTCGCACTGGCGTGGCCGCCACGCCACCG
The DNA here is from genome assembly GCA_037968455.1 of Rhodoferax sp. GTDB lineage: Bacteria > Pseudomonadota > Gammaproteobacteria > Burkholderiales > Burkholderiaceae_C > Rhodoferax. The sequence continues at coordinate 5,751 of JBBKVN010000009.1, read as the reverse complement.
ACGCCAATGGAGGCACTGACCACCATGCCATCGTTGATGTGCAGGTTCAACGCCAGGCAGATGGCGGAGATGTCGTCGTCAAAGCGTTTGGATATTTTGTAAATTCGAACCAGTTCACCCGGGCGGGCCTTGGGCACCTGGATGAAGGCCAGTACTTCGTCTGCCGCCATCACGTTTTGGCGGTAGCCGGTGTAGAGCTGCTCCAAAGGCATCTCACGCTGGCCGCGCTCGCTGGCCAGCACGACGCTGGCGCCCAGCGCAATCAGCAGCGGCATGGAGTCGCCAATGGGGGAGCCGTTGGCGATATTGCCACCCAGCGTGCCCGAGTTGCGCACGGGCAGGCCTGCAAAACGGGTGGCGAAGGTGTGGAGTTGGGGGCGGTCTGCGACCAGCGTCGCAAAGGCGTCCGTCAGCTTGACGGCGGCGCCAATTATCAATGTGTTGTCCTGATCATCAATCTGTCGCAACTCGGCCACGCCGCTCACGTCCAGCACCTGCTCAAAGTTGCGGTGCAGCTTGTTGACCCACAGGCCCACGTCCGTGCACCCCGCCACAATTTGGGCGGTGGGGTGCTGGGTGCGAACGCTCAGCAAGTCGGCGAGAGTTTCCGGTGATTTATAAGCAAAATCGGCCTCTGTCGCTTGTCCTGCCTGCGCAAGCTGCTCTAGTTTTTGTAGCGTTTTGGCTGCATCGTCAGCAGGCTGGGGCAGGCTGGCCATGCGCTGGGCGGCGTCCAGAATCGGGCGGTAGCCGGTGCAGCGGCACAAGTTGCCAGAGAGTTCTTCCTGTGCCAGTTCGCGCGTAATGGCTTGTCCCTGGGCGACATGGTTTTGGTACATGCCAAACAGACTCATGACAAAACCGGGGGTGCAAAAGCCGCATTGGCTGCCGTGGCAATCCACCATGGCTTGTTGCGCCGGGTGCAAGGTGCCGTCCGGCGCAGCCAGATCTTCGGTGGTCCACAGGGCCAGTCCGTTGACGGAGTGCGCCATGCGAATGCAGCTGTTGACGGCGCTGTAGTGGATGTGATCACCCTGGGCTTCGCCCAGCACCACGGTGCAGGCGCCGCAGTCGCCTTCGTTGCAGCCTTCCTTGGTGCCAGTGCAGTTCAGGTCGTCGCGCAGGAGCTCTAAAAGAGTGCGGGTGGGTGGTACATTGCGCACCTCCATGATTTCGCCACGGCGTACAAATCGGATTGCTTGGGTTTTCATGGGTAGTTGGGTAAGCTCAAAGGATTCGAGCAAGGGTAAAACACGAAGCAACTGTGCTTATAAGAGTGAGCATATGACACCAATGCAAACACAGGTATGAGAGACCACGTCCTATTCGACAAGATTGATCTTCATTTGATCAGGGTCTTGCACACAGTGTTAATTGAACGAAGCGTTTCCAAAGCCGCCATCCGACTGGGCATGCACCAGCCGGCGGTCAGCGCATCGCTCAAACGCCTGCGGGACTTTGCCGGCGACCCTCTTTTGGTGCGCTCAGGCGCCGGCATGGTGCCCACTGAGGCCGCCTTGCGCATGGTCGAGCCCGCCGCCAGCATTCTGCGCGCGGCTGAAATGCTGTTTTCTGATGCGCGCGGGTTTGAGCCTGCCACCGCGCAACACACTTTTCGCGTCGGTGCCAGTGACTATCTGGACCCCTTCTTTTTGCCGCAACTGGTGGCGCAAATCAAGTCCCAAGCGCCGCTGTGCCACATTGAAATCTTGCCGCTGTCGGCCGCGTCCGACTACAGGGCGCAGCTGGCGCAAGGGGAGGTTGATCTGGTGATTGGCAACTGGGCCACGCCACCGGACGACTTGCACCTGGGGCGTCTATTTGGCGATGACGTGGTCTCGCTGGTGGCCACCAACCACCCGGCCGCGCGCCGGGGCTGGGACGCCAGTGCCTGGCTGGCAGCGGACCACATTGCACCCACGCCCACCCATCCGGGTGCCAAGGGCGTGATTGATGACCATCTGGATACCCTGGGCCTGCAACGCAACATCACCGCGCGCTGCCCGCATTTCGGCCTGATTCCCGCCATGGTGGCATCTACCTTGCTTGTGCTCACTACCGGGCGCCAATACTGCGATCGTTTTGTTGACCACCTGCCATTGACGATATTGCCGTGCCCTATTGAGTTTCCCCGCATGATGTACTACCAGCTGTGGCACGAACGAACCCATACCGCAACCTCCGCCAAGTGGTTGCGTGAGCGGGTCAAGACGGTGGCCACGACCCTTAAGAACAAAGAGAGACCCGCTCAAGCATGACCACTCCCCGCCTTCAATTGGCCAACATCACCAAGAGCTACCCCGGTGTTGTCGCCAACAGCGATGTGTCGCTTACCGTTCTGCCCGGTGAAACCCACGCCGTGTTGGGTGAAAACGGGGCGGGCAAGTCGACGTTGATGAAAATCATCTACGGCTCGGTCAAGCCCGATTCGGGCACGGTGCACTTCAACGGCAAAGTGGCCCATGTGCGCAACCCACAAGAGGCGAGGGCGCTGGGCATCAGCATGGTGTTTCAGCAGTTCCGTTTGATTGACACCATCACCGTGGCGGAACACGTGTGGCTGGGATTGAGTAAAACCCTGACGCTGGATGAAGTGACCCGCAGCATCACCGCCAAGGCGGCCGAGTATGGGCTGGACATTGACCCCGCGCGGCCGGTGCACACCTTGAGCGTGGGCGAGATGCAACGCGTCGAGATCATTCGCGCCTTGCTGACCAACCCGCAGTTGCTGATTCTGGACGAGCCCACGTCGGTGCTCACCCCGCAGGCGGTGGACAAGCTGTTTGTGGTGCTGAAGAAACTCGCCAGCGAGGGTTGCAGCATCTTGTACATCAGCCACATGCTGCATGAGATTCGCGAGCTGTGCAATGCCTGTACCGTGCTACGCGGCGGCAAGGTGACCGGGACTTGCAACCCTGCGGAAGAATCTAACGCCTCGCTTTCCAAACTGATGATTGGCGCCGAGCCGCCACTGTTGACCCGCCGAGCCCCCAACACCGGTGGGGTGGTGTTGCAGGTGCAGAACCTCAGCTTGGCACGCGATGACCAGTTTGGTGTGGACCTGGTCGATCTTAGTATGCACGTGCGTGCCGGCGAAGTCGTGGGCATTGCGGGCGTCTCGGGCAACGGACAGCGTGAATTGTTGTACGCCTTGTCGGGCGAAGATGTGCGCTCACCCGCGGGCTCTATTCAGATCGAAGACGCCGATGTCGCCAAAATGCACCCGGCGCACCGGCGCCGACTGGGCTTGCACTTTGTGCCAGAGGAGCGATTAGGGCGTGGCGCTGTGCCCACACTCAGCCTCGCGCAGAACATGCTGCTGACCCGCGATGATGCGATTTCGTGGCCGCGTTTTGCGGGCGGCTGGATTCGGGTCGCCCAACTGCAAACGCATGCGGCTGGCATCATCAAACGCTTTAACGTCAAGGCCAACGGCCCACGCGCGGCGGCTCGTTCCCTGTCAGGCGGTAATTTGCAAAAGTTTATTGTCGGGCGGGAAATCGATGCGAAGCCTAAGCTGTTCATCGTCTCCCAGCCTACTTGGGGGGTTGACGTGGGTGCGGCAGCGCAAATTCGCGGCGCCATTTTGGCCCTGCGTGACGCGGGCTGCGCCGTGCTGGTCATCAGCGAAGAGTTGGACGAGTTGTTTGAAGTCAGTGACCGCCTGCATGTGATTGCGCACGGGCGGTTGTCCCCCTCGGTGCCCGTGGCCGATGCCACGGTGGAACAAATTGGAGAATGGATGAGCGGCCTGTGGCACAAAGACGTGCAGGACCACCTGCTGCGCACTGACTCGGAGGCCGCCCATGCTCAAGCTTGAAGCGCGCCCCCAACCATCCAGCCTGTGGAGCTATGGCTCACCGGTGCTGGCGCTGCTGATCACCGTGGTGATTGGCACGCTCATGTTCACTTTGCTGGGCAAAGACCCCGTCAAGGGGCTGGAAATGTTTTTCTGGTTGCCCATCAAGAACGCCTACGCCATTGGCGAGTTGCTGGTCAAGGCCACGCCCTTGTTGATCATTGCCTTGGGGCTGGCCGTGTGTTTCCGCTCCAATATCTGGAACATTGGCGCCGAAGGCCAATACATCATGGGCGCGATTTTTGCCGCCGGCGTGGCGCTGATGGCCGACAAATCCACCGGGGCATGGATTGTGGTGCCGATCATTGCCGCCGGGGTGCTGGGGGGCATGCTGTGGGCGAGTGTGACCGCCATACTGCGGGATCGGTTCAACGCCAATGAAATTTTGGTGAGTCTGATGCTGGTCTACGTTGCTGTGCAAGTGCTGAGCTACATGGTCGGCGGGCCGTGGAAGGATCCAAACGGGTTCAATTTTCCTCAAAGCAAGACCTTCGATGCAATCACCCGGATTCCGCGACTGTTTGACGGCTCTCGTGTGACCATTGGTGTGCTGTTTGCCTTGGCGGGCGTCGCTGGGCTGTGGGTGTTTCTGTTTCGGACCCGGGCCGGATTCTCCTTGCAGGTCGGCGGGTTGGCGCCGGCAGCGGCGCGCTATGCCGGATTTTCCTCACGTCGTGCCTTGTGGACGGCCTTGTTGATATCGGGCGGGGCGGCCGGTCTGGCCGGCGCATTGGAAGTGGCCGGGCCAATCGGCCAGCTCACCACCTATATGCCCGCAGGCTATGGTTTTGCGGCCATCATCGTGGCCTACGTGGGGCGTCTGCACCCGGTCGGCATGGTGTTTTCGGCGATTTTGATGAGCATGTTCTACATCGGCGGCGAAATGGCCCAGTCTCGTTTGGGACTGACCAAGTCACTGACGGGCGTGTTTCAGGGCCTGCTTCTGTTCAGCCTGCTGGCGTGTGACACGCTGGTGAACTACCGGCTTTCTTTCAAAGGGCGCAAGTAATGGACTCCTACGCACTTCTTCTGGCGGCCACGCTCAATGCGGGCACGGTGCTGGCGTTGGCCTCGCTGGGTTTGCTGATCAATGAAAAGGTCGGCATCGTCAATCTGGGCGCTGAGGGCATGATGTTGTGCGCCGCCATTGCTGGCTTTGCCACCGTGGTGCACACGGGCAACGACTGGCTCGGTTTTGCCGCGGGCATGGGCGCTGGGGCCGTTTTGGCCGCGGTGTTCGGCGTGCTGGTGATTTGGCTCAACACCAATCAGTACGCCACCGGGCTGGCTCTGACTTTGTTTGGGGCGGGGTTCTCGGCCTTTGTGGGTACCGGTTTTGTGCAGGCCACGATGCCACCGCGCCCGCGTTTCGCCATTCCGTTCCTGTCGGACATCCCCCTCGTGGGCCCGGCGTTGTTCCGGCATCACCCGCTGGTGTACCTGACCGTGTTCCTGGCGTTGGCCCTGATCTGGTTCATGTACCGCACGCGCAGCGGCTTGATCATGCGCAGCGTCGGGGAAAGTCCTGAATCGGCGCACGCCCTGGGCTACCCGGTGCGCCGCATTCGCCTGCTGGCGGTGGTGGTGGGTGGCGCGCTGTGTGGTTTGGCGGGCGCCTACTTGTCGATCATCTACACCCCTTTGTGGGTGGAGGGCATGGTTGCCGGCAAAGGCTGGATTGCCTTGGCGCTCACGACCTTTGCCACATGGCGCCCGGCCCGTGTGCTGCTGGGGGCGTATCTGTTTGGTGGGGTCACCATGCTGCAGTTTCACTTGCAGGGCATCGGCGTGAATGTGCCGAGTCAGTTTTTGAGCATGCTCCCTTATGTGGCGACCATCGTCGTGCTGGCCCTGATTTCCCGCAACCCGCAATGGATTCGCATCAATATGCC
>JBBKVN010000008.1:0-6705 GCA_037968455.1 Rhodoferax sp. | reverse complement strand
GTGGCCAGCCACCACGGCACGCTCACCGTGTCGCGTGCGCCCTCGGGCGGCGCACAGCTGGACTTGGTCTTGTCGGCGGCGTGAGGGGCGCGCCAGTACCTTCAAGTCAGGTCAGTGATTTTGCTTGGAGTTTTGCAAGTTCTTAAGACAATTGTGGCTCTAGCCACCATGGGTCGTACATATAAAGCTATTAAAAATATAGCAATTAAATGCGCTGTGACCACTACTCGAACCCTAACTTCAACAGTCTTGTTGCGCCAAGTTGGACGAGCCCTCGACCCGTTGTGAATTCTCAAACCATGGTTCACGTCGGCGCTTAAAGTGAGTTTTCGGATTGCACAGTACCCGGTCCGAAGGATGTCCTCCGGTCATGACTGTGCCCATCCAAGTCCACGTTGGAGAGATCATGTTGAATTCAATCAAGCAAACGGGCAGAAGCATTGGTCGTGAACTCAGTCACGCCTAGAGCAGCCTGTCCAGCGGCTGGCACGAGTTGCTCAGCCGCAGCAGCAATGCACTCACGCGCTTCACCCATGGCCAAGGCGATGACCGGCCGACATCGTGGGCGGGGACACCTTCCCCAACTGGAGCCTGCTGGCGGGTGAGCTGGAGGAAACGGACAAGTACGTGGTGGTGCGGTTGGAGTTGCCCGGCTTGGACAAGGAGGACTGCGAGGTGATTCTGGACGGCAACACCCTGTACGTCAGTGGCGAAAAGCAATCGGAACGCGAATCCAGCGACAGCACCTACCACGTCATGGAGCGCGCCTATGGGTTCTTTCAGCGCACCATTCCGCTACCGCGCAACGTGACACTGGACGAGGCGCACGCCAGCTTCAAAAACGGGGTGCTCACTGTGCGCTTGCCCAAAGCGGCAAGGAGCGGCGACCGGTCCCATTCAATTCGAGTCGCCTGAAGCGGTAGGCGTGTTGTACATATAGGCGCGCGACCACGGGGTGGGGTTGAGTGCGTCATGGGTGCCTTCCTTGCAGGCCAGAACCTGATGAAGCGACACCCAGTTCTGGGCAAACGCGTGGGCACAACCCGCCAGGTAAATGCGCCACACGCGGTAAGTGGTTTCGTCCACCATGCGTCGTATTTCATCGCTATTTTGCTCAAAATTGTCTGACCAAAATGTCAGCGTGCGCGCGTAATGTCGGCGCAGACACTCTACGTCCAGCGCCTCCAGCCCGCCCGTCTGCATGTCCCGCAGGGCCCGGCTGATGTGCGGCAACTCGCCATTGGGAAACACATACTTCTGAATGAAGCTGGCCGCCCCCAGAGGGGCGGCGCCGCTGCCGGCATCGGTGGAGGTGATGCCGTGGTTCAGCACCAAACCACCGTCCTTCAACAAGGCGTGAATTTTGGCAAAGTAGTCGGGCAGGTGATTCAAACCCACATGCTCGAACATGCCCACTGAGCTGATCTTGTCGAACTGGCCGTCGCGCCCTTCAATGTCGCGGTAGTCCTGCAGCCGGATCTCTACCTGCCCCTCCAGTCCCGCGTCAGCCACCCGCAGGCTCGCCAGTTCAAACTGGTTGCGAGACAGCGTCACACCGACCGCTCGCGCGCCCCACTTCTCTGCAGCGCGAATCACCAGGGCGCCCCAGCCACAGCCAATGTCCAGCAAGCGCTCCCCCGGTTGCAGCATCAGCTTGGCCAGAATGTGATCCAGTTTGGCGTTTTGAGCCGCACTCAAGGTCTCGGTGCCGCTGGGAAAATACGCGCAGGAATAAACCATGGCCTCGCCCAGCCACAGACGGTAGAAATCGTTGGAGACATCGTAGTGGTGCTCGATGGCACGGTGGTCGCTGGTCCGGTCATGCTGGCTCAGCGACAACAGCCGCCCAAACCGACCCCGACGCGGCACGCTCTGGTGCGCCAGTTGCGAGGCAACCTCCACAATGTCCTGCGCCCGGCCCTCCACATCGAAGCGGCCACTCACATACCCGTCGGCCAGGTTGTCCAGGCTGGGGGGCACAAAATACCGGAGTGCCCCCATGCCGGACAAGCGTACCGTGACCAAAGGGTCGCGCCCCAAGTCATGTTGAGAGCCATCCCATAGCGCCAGACGAAGGGCAATGTTGGGCGCGGCGTGAAAGCCCGCCAGAAAGCTGCTGAGCAAGCTGGGCCCGACCGACGGCGACGCGCTCATGTGTGGCATCACACCCGCCCCTTGGCCGAGATGCCGATGAGGCGCCCGTCGCCGGGGTTCACCGCGCCACTGCGCAACCAGGAATAGGGCGGCAAACCAAACGCGGCCGATGTGGCCGCCACGACCAGCCCGGCTGCGATCAAAATGAGGACCCGTTTTTTGGGTGTCATGTTGCCCCTTTCCGCCTCTCGTCATTCACCAGATGCATGCAGGCCATGCTAGGCCGGCGGCGGGCCGACTCTTTGCGAATTCTCACATTGGCGGGCGGTGTGCGGCAATCTCCTCTTTCCATCTCGAATTGACGCAAAAAACCCGCCAGGCCTTGGAAAGCCTGGCGGGTGAGTCAGTGACGGGGCTGGCGCCCGTTCGCCAAGGATCAGCGGTTGCTGGGGAAGCTGAACACCGAGCCTTCACGCACACCGGCCGACGGCCAGCGTTGGGTGATGGTTTTGCGCTTGGTGTAGAAGCGCACAGCGTCCGGGCCGTAGGCGTGCAGGTCGCCAAACAGCGAGCGTTTCCAGCCGCCAAACGAGTGGTAAGCCACGGGCACAGGCAGGGGCACGTTCACGCCCACCATGCCGACCAGAATGTGGTCGGTGAAGTAGCGCGCGGCTTCACCATCGCGGGTGAAGATGCAAGTGCCGTTGCCGTACTCGTGGGCATCAATCATGTCCATGGCTTCTTGCAGCGAGTTCACGCGCACCACGCCCAGCACCGGGCCAAAAATCTCTTCCTGGTAAATCGCCATGCCGGGTTTGACGTGGTCAAACAGGCAAGGGCCCATGAAGTAGCCGCCTTCATGGCCGGGCACTTTCACGCCACGGCCGTCCACCACCAATGTGGCGCCTTCTTTGACGCCTTGCTCGACAAAGCCGGTGACCTTCTCGAAGTGCTGCTTGGTGATCAAGGGGCCCATGTCGTTGGACGCGTCAGTGCCGGGGCCAACCTTCATCTTGGCAATCTCAACCTTCAGGCCTTCGACCACGGCGTCGGCGGTGGCGTCGCCCACGGCGACCACCAGTGGAATGGCCATGCAGCGTTCGCCACACGAGCCGTAAGCCGCGCCCATCAGCGCGTTGACCGCGTTGGCAATGTCGGCGTCGGGCATCAGAACGGCGTGGTTTTTGGCGCCCCCCAGGGCTTGCACCCGCTTGCCATGAGCACAGCCTGTGGCGAAGATGTATTCGGCAATCGGGGTTGATCCCACGAAGCTGATGGCGGTGACGCGCTTGTCCATCAGCAGTGTGTCGACAGCTTCCTTGTCGCCGTGCACCACGTTCAGCACGCCCGGTGGCAGGCCGGCTTGCAGGGCCAATTCGGCCACCAGCAGGGCGCTGCTGGGGTCGCGCTCAGACGGCTTCAGTATGAAGGTGTTGCCGCAGGCCACGGCCATGGGCCACATCCACAAGGGCACCATCACGGGGAAGTTAAACGGAGTGATGCCGGCGGTCACGCCCAGGCCCTGAAACTCGCTCCAGGAGTCGATATTGGGGCCGACGTTTTTGCTGTGTTCGCCTTTGAGCAGCTCGGGGGCGTAAGAGGCGTATTCCACGTTCTCAATGCCGCGCTGCAACTCACCCATGGCGTCGCTCAGCACCTTACCGTGTTCGGCGGTGACCAAGGCGCAAATCGCTTCGGCGTTTTCTTCCAACAAGACCTTGAGTTTGCTCATGACACGCGCCCGCTTGAGCGGCGGCGTATTGCGCCACGCCGGGTAAGCCGCCTGGGCACTGGTAATGGCGTGTTCCACGGTAAGCTTGTCGGCCAGCAGAACGCGTTTTTCGGCCTGGCCGGTGGCGGGGTTGAAAACGTCTTGCGAGCGGGTGCCGCCATTGACCAGTTGGCCGTCAATCAGATGTTGGATGGTAGGAAGTGTGGACATGGTTTTCAATCAAGCAGTTTCGTGAATGGTGTCGCCCAGCGCGCTGAGCAGACTGTCGATTTGCGTGGGGGTGGTGATGAACGGAGGCGCCAGTTGAATCGTGTCGCCGCCGTAACGCACGTAGTAGCCTTTTTTGAGCATCGCCATGGCGATCTCGTACGGGCGCTTGGCAGGTTCGCCGGGCACGGCGGCAATGGTAAAGCCGGCGGCCAGGCCAAAGTTGCGAATGTCGGTGATGTGCTTAGTGCCTTTGAGGCCATGCACGGCATTTTCAAAATGCGGGGACAGGGCTTTCACCTGGTCCATCATGTTTTCTTTTTGCAAGATGTCCAGCGTGGCCAGTGCCACGGCACAACCCACGGGGTGGGCCGAGTAGGTATAGCCGTGCACAAACTCCAGCATGTACTCGGGGCCGCCTTGCTCCATGAAGGTATCGTAAATGTCCTTCTTGGCCAGCACCGCGCCCATGGGTTGCGAGCCGTTGGTGATCTGCTTGGCCACGTTCATGATGTCAGGCGTCACGCCAAAGGTCTCGGCGCCCGTGAAAGAGCCGGTGCGGCCAAAGCCGGTGATGACCTCGTCAAAAATCAACAGAATGTTGTTGGCCGTGCAAATCTCACGCAGGCGCTGCAAATAGCCCTGCGGAGGAATCACCACGCCGCCCGAACCTGACATCGGCTCGACGATCACGGCGGCAATGTTGCTGGCGTCATGCAGGGCGATCACGCGCAGCAAATCGTCCGCCACCTCCGCGCCTTTTGCGGCCATGCCACGGGTGAAGGTGTTGCTGGGCAACTGCGTGTGGGCAATGTGGTCAGCCGCAATGCCCTGGCCAAACATCTTGCGGTTGGCGCCAATACCGCCCACCGAAATGCCGCCGAAGTTCACGCCGTGGTAACCCTTCTCCCGCCCGACCATGATGGTCTTGCTGGCCTGCCCCTTGGAGCGCCAGTAGGCCCGCGCCATTTTGAGGGAGGTGTCCGCCGACTCGGAGCCCGAACCGGTGAAAAACACATAGTCCAACCCGGCAGGCGTCAGTTCCACCAGCTTGTTGGCCAGCTCGAAGGACAGCGGGTGACCAAACTGGAATGCAGGCGAGTAGTCCAGCGTCGCCATTTGCTTGGCGGCAGCCTCGGTCAACTCAGGGCGGCCATGGCCCAAGCCACTGCACCACAGGCCTGAGAGGCCGTCAAAAATCTGTTTGCCGTGCTGATCGGTGTAGTAACAACCTTTGGCGCTGGTGATGATGCGCGGATTGGCCTTGAAGTTGCGGTTGCCGGAGTAGGGCATCCAGTGGGCTTCAAGAAATGCCGCGTCAGTGCGGGGGGCGGACAGAGGGGCGGCGTCGTTCATGTTCATGGTGTGTCCATATGAAGGGCTGAGGTGGGCCATTCTTATGCCTTCTGTTACTCTTATAAATGCCTAAGTATCAATATTCAGTTGCGAATCTATGCAAGTAAAGAGCCGAGCCGCCCTGGGCCAGTTGAGTGACATGGACATTCGCCTGCTGCGGGTGTTCAAAAGCGTGGTCGAGTGCGGGGGTATGGCTGCGGCCGAACTGGAGCTCAACATCGGCACCTCCACCGTCAGTCGCCACGTCAAAGACCTGGAAACCCGCTTGGGGCTCACCCTGTGCCGTCGGGGTCGCGCCGGTTTTGCGCTGACCACTGAAGGGCAGCAGATTTACACCGAGACCCTGCGCCTGTTGGCCGGGGTGGACGCGTTTCGCACCAGCGTGGACGAAATTCACAAACGCATGGGTGGCCAGCTCAACATTGCCGTTTTTGACAAAACCGCCAGTAACCCGCTGGCGCATATCGGCGAGGCGATTGCCCTGTTCACCGAGCAAGCGCCCGAAGTCAGCCTGCACCTGCATGTGGCGCCGCTGAATGCGATTGAGCGCGGCGTGCTGGACGGGCAGTTTCAGGTCGGCGTCATCCCCGGTCACCGCAGCTCCGAGGCGCTGGCCTACCAACCGCTGTTCACCGAAACCATGTCGCTTTACTGCGGCGCCGCCCATTCCTTGTTTAAAGCGCCTGCCTATCAGGCACCCGCCGACTGGGACGCCCTGCGCGCCCACGCCTTTGCCGGGCTGGGCTACCACTCGCCCAATATGGAGCTCAGTCAACAGGTGCGCCTCTCCCGCAAGGCCACCGCCTACGACCAGGAATCCATCGCCACCCTGATCCTGTCCGGCCAATACCTCGGCTTTCTGCCCGACCACTACGCCCAGGCCTTTGTCCGCACCGGCCAGATGCGGGCGTTGCGCCCCGAGCTGTTTCGCTATGACTGCGGGTTCTTCAGCATCGTGCGTCGCTCCCCGCAACCGTCCCGCGCTGCGCTGGCGTTTCAGGCTTGCCTGGAACAGGCGCATCGGGTGAATCTTGCGGCTGAGTAATCTATAAGAATGTGGCTGTGACGCTTATTTGGCGAGCGGTAGTAGCTATCAAAATAGGAGTCGTTTCCTGTGAAGGGCGCCTCTCTGGTTGACGGTCATGAATCACGCCCGCTTGACGCAGATCTTTTAATAGCAGCGTGCGAGGGATGACAATGCAGGAATGGATGCTCACGCCGCTTTTCCTTTTCTGAAGGAGATCATTCTCTTTCTTGCCTTGTCGGGCGTGCTCATTCCCTTGTTGGCGCGCCTGCGGATCAACCCGGTGCTGGGG
>JBBKVN010000007.1:0-5324 GCA_037968455.1 Rhodoferax sp. | reverse complement strand
AAGGTTTTGTCTTTCTTGAGGTTGCCCAAAGGGTCGCGGGCGTGAAATTTAAGCGAGTCGCCCTGTTTGACCGAGGTCGCAGCGGCGTAGGCTTCCAGTGGGCCGGTAGCGGCCCAGGCGATCCCCCTCAACCAAGGCGATACCCCGAGCAGACCGGCGAATTGACTGAAACGACGGCGTGAAAAAAGAAGTGTCATGGAAAGCCCCTGAGAAATTGTTGTTTTGCGCCAATGTAAGCGAGGACACCACAGGCCGTTCCCGTGGGTCTTGATTTTTCGCATTGATTTGCGCGGTAAGTCACAGCTGGGCAGAGAATTCTCAGGATAACCCTCGGTGCCACAATGGCGCCTGTTTAAAAAACGGCAATTTGATGCAAATTCCCTACGAGCTTGTCCTTGGCTGGCGCTACACGCGGGCCGGGCGCGCCACGCGGCGCAATGGTTTCATTTCCTTCATCTCAGGGGTGTCCATGCTGGGTATCGCCCTGGGCGTGGCTGCGCTCATCATTGTGTTGAGTGTGATGAATGGATTTCAGAAAGAGGTGCGGGACCGCATGCTCAGCGTGGTCTCGCACATCGAGATCTACGCACCCTATGGCGCGGCCTTGCCCGATCTGGCGCGTACCCTGGCTGAAACGCGGGCCAACCCCCAGGTTATAGGTGCTGCACCTTTTATAGCGGCTCAGGCACTGCTGGCAAGGGGGGAGGACATGAAAGGCACTATTGTTCGGGGCATTGACCCGGCCATGGAGCCTGACGTCACTGATCTCGCGGGGGAACTGAAAAACACCGCGCTGACCCGCTTGATTCCGGGCGAATTCGGTGTCGTTCTGGGCGGCGAACTGGCCCGCTCGCTCGGCGTGCGTGAAGGCGACAAGGTGACCCTGGTGGCGCCCAGCGGCCAGGTCACGCCGGCTGGTGTGGTGCCCCGCCTCAAGCAAATGACAGTGGTGGGCACGTTTGACTCTGGCCACTATGAATACGACTCTGCACTGGTGCTGATGCATGTGGACGATGCCGCCCGCATCTTCCGCCTGGAAGGGCCCAGCGGCGTGCGACTCAAGCTGCAAGACCTGCATCAGGCCCGCGCGGTGGCAGGGGAGTTGGCCAAGACCCTGACCGGTGATCTGTTGATTCGCGACTGGACGCGTCAGAACCGCACCTGGTTTGCCGCCGTTCAGCTGGAAAAACGCATGATGTTCATCATCCTGACGCTGATCGTGGCCGTGGCCGCATTCAACTTGGTCTCCACCCTGGTGATGACGGTCACCGACAAGCGGGCCGACATTGCCATTCTGCGCACCCTTGGAGCGAGCCCCCAAAGCATCATGGGCATCTTCGTGGTGCAAGGCGCCATGGTGGGTGTGATTGGCACGCTGGCTGGCTTGGTGTTGGGCTTGGGTGTGGCTTTCAATATTGATGTGCTGGTGCCCGCGCTGGAGCACTTCTTGGGGGCGACCTTTCTGCCCAAAGATGTTTACCTCATCAGCAGCATGCCCAGCGACCCCCAGCAGTCCGACATCTTGCCGGTGGCCATCATCTCTTTGGTATTGGCTTTTGTGGCCACCTTGTACCCGAGCTGGCGCGCCAGCCGGGTGAACCCAGCGGAGGCCTTGCGTTATGAATAATCGTGCCCCCTCCTTGGATGCATCTGCTGCGCTGCCCAAGCCTGGCGTCGTCTTGAGCGCGCGAGGTTTGACCAAACGCTTCACCGAAGGGCGTCTTGATGTCACTGTCCTGCAAGGTGTCGACCTGGATGTGCACGCAGGCGAAACGCTGGCCATCGTGGGCGCTTCGGGCTCAGGCAAAAGCACCTTGCTGCACCTGATGGGCGGCCTGGAGGCACCTACAACCGGCAATGTGCTTCTGAATGGTGCCGACTTGGCCCACCAAAGCGCGACTGAGCAGGGGCGCCTGCGCAATCAGTACCTGGGGTTTGTTTACCAGTTTCACCATCTGCTGCCTGAATTCAGTGCGCTGGACAACGTGGCGATGCCGCTGTGGATTCGGCGCATGGCTCCCGAAGAAGCCGCCGAGCAGGCCAGAAAAATGCTGGACAGCGTCGGACTGCAAGACCGGTTGCACCATCGTCCTGCCGAGCTGTCGGGTGGCGAGCGTCAGCGGGTGGCCATCGCCCGGGCACTGGTGACTCGACCGGCCTGCGTCTTGGCCGACGAGCCCACGGGCAACCTGGACCGCAGCACTGCCAATGGTGTTTTTGAATTGATGATGGGGCTGGCCCGCACGCAGGGCACGGCGTTTATTGTGGTGACGCACGACGAGGCCCTGGCGGCGCGTTGTGGGCGTCAACTGCGGTTGGTGCAGGGCCAGTTGGCCGGTACTTTGTGATTTGAAATATCAGTAAAGCGATGGAGCGAGCATGAAAGAAGTTGGATTTACCACCGCCATTGTTCACTCGAACCGCCAAGCAGGCGCAGAGCACGGGGCCATACACAAGCCGATTCACACCTCGGTGCAATACGGTTTTGACCGCGTTGAAGACCTGGTGGGGGTGTTTCAAGGCAGCATCAAAGGCGGGTTCAACTACGCCCGTCAGGGCACGCCTACCACCGCAGCGCTGGAAACGCTGATCACTGGCCTGGAACAGGGCGTGGGCAGCGTCTGCTTTGCCACCGGCATGGCGGCCATCACCGCCACGTTTTTGACCCTGCTTCAGTCGGGTGACCACATCATCACCAGCCGCTTTGTGTTTGGCAACACCAACAGCGTGCTGGGCACATTGGTTCGCTTGGGAATCACCGTCTCGATGGTGGACGCGTCGGACAGCGCACAGGTGGCGGCGGCCATTCAGCCCAATACCCGCTTGGTGTTTGTTGAGACCATCGCCAACCCCGGCACCCACATTCCTGACCTGTCCGCCATTGGTGAGCTTTGTAAAGCGCGTGGACTTCTTTACGTAGTGGACAACACGGTGAGCTCCCCCGCGCTTTTCCGCCCCAAAAGTGTGGGTGCGGGCTTGGTGATCAATTCATTGACCAAAACCGTGGCGGGCCACGGCAGCGCCTTGGGCGGCTCGGTCACTGACACGGGTTGCTTTGACTGGCAAACCTACCCCAATATTCTGGATAGCTATCGCAAAGGCGATGCGGCGCAATGGGGCTTGTTGCAAATCAAGAAAAAAGGCTTGCGAGACATGGGCGCGTCCCTGTCATCTGAGCACGCTCATCAAATCAGCCTGGGCGCAGAAACACTGGCCTTGCGGGTGGAGCGCAGCAGCACCACGGCTCTGGCTTTGGCACAGTACCTGGAAAATCACCCGGCGATTGGACGGGTGTACTACCCCATGCTGCCGTCTCATCCGCAAAATGTCATTGCCAAAAAGCACTTTAGTGCGGGGTCGTGGTTGTTGTCCTTTGAGCTGCGCGACGCGTCGGACTGCTTCGCCTTCATTAACCGCCTGCAGTTGCCCATCAAGGCAACCGGGATGGGCGACACCCGCACGCTGATCATTCCTGTTGCGCACACCATTTTTTGGGAAGCCGGTGCGCAGGTTCGGGCCGAGATGGGGATTGCCGACGGGTTGATCCGCCTGTCTGTGGGGTTGGAGGACTGCGCCGACCTGGTCGCTGACTTCGAGCAAGCCTTGCAGCGCTGAGCCTGAGAGCTTGCTGTCGTTTAACTGACGTCCTCGCCGGGTAAAGGTGGTTTTCAAGGGTTTGCAGGGGGCCTTGATCCGCCTTGCGTGACCTAAGCTGCGCCACTTCCATAGCAGCAGGATGTGATCATGAAATTTCGCCAGTTCAAACGCTTGGCTTGCCTGACCGGTTTGCTCGGTTCACTTAGCTTGGCCATCGCCCAACCCAGTCAAACCGTCAAAGTAGGCTTGATTGGGCCCCTGACAGGCCCCTCGGCCGATTTCGGCATCCCCATGGCGAATGGCGCCAAGCTGGCGGTGGACGAAATCAACGCGGCTGGCGGTTACTTGGGTCGTCCGCTTGAGCTGGTCATCCGAGATGACACCGCCACGCCGGATGTCGGTTTGAAAATGTCACAGGAGCTAATCAAGGAGCAGGTCGTCGCCACGGTGGGTTTTTGCAATACCGGCGTCGCCCTAAAGTCGTTGGAGGTCTTTCAAACCGCCAAAACGCCCTTGATTGTTACTTGTGCCACAGGCACGCCGATTACCACCAAGTACCCAGCACCTGAGAGCTACATTTTCAGGACATCAGCCCGCGACGCGATACAGGCGCCTTTTGTGGTGGACGACATCGTTGCCCGGGGCTGGACGCGCGTGGCCGTATTTGCCGACAAAACCGGTTACGGTGAGGCGGGCCTGCAAGACGTGGTGAAAGCGTTGGCGGCCAAAAACATCAAGCCGGTTTACATCGGTCGATTTGACCTCGGTGTGAGGGATTTGCAGGCTGAATTGAAAGAGGCGCAGGCGGCTAACGCCAATGTGGTGTTCAGCTACACCGTGGGTCCTGAGTTGGCCACGATTGCCCGGGGTCGGGCTGATTTAAAGTGGTCGGTTCCCCAAGTCGGGCCTTGGCCGTTGTCATTCCCTTCTTTCATTGAAGGGGCCAAAGGGGCTGCAGAGGGCGCGTTGGCGGCCCAGACTTTTATTGCCGAGCCCAGCAACGAGCGCCGGAGCTCCTTCATCAGCGCTTATGCCCGCAAGTACAAGACCAAAAACATGGGTGTGCCCATGGCCGCAGCACAAGCCTATGACTCAGTCTACTTGTTGACCTACGCCATTCTGGGGATTCGCAATGGCGATTTGTCCGGACCCAACGTCAAAAACGCGCTGGAGAACATGTCCAAGGTGTATTACGGCGTCACCGCCACCCACGAGAACCCCTTCAGCAAGGATGACAAAGACGCGGTGACCAGCAATATGCTGGTCATGGGCATGGTCAAAAACGGTGCGGTGACTTTCGCCTACCCTGAAGACCGCACCCGCAACCTGTTTGTCCAACGCAAGAAATAGGCGGGTCAGCTTGAGGGCGGTGCGTCCGCTGGCTTGGCGCCACGCAACAGGGTGAGCGCCAGCAGGGCAGACGCCACCATCAGAAACAGGCTGACGGCATTCAGCACCGGTGTGGCGCCTTCTCGCATGCGGCCGTACATCATCACCGTGAGCGGCGCATCGGAGCCCACCAGCATCAAGGTGGTGTTGAAGTTCTCGAACGACATCAGGAACGAGATGGCGGCGGCGCCAATGAGGGCGGGCTGCAGGTAGGGCAGGGTCACGGTGGTCAATACCGCCGCACGGGATGCGCCCAGGTTGTAGGCCGCCTCTTCCAGCGTGATGTCAAAGCGCTTCAGCCGTGCGGTGATGGTCAACGTGGCAATGGACACGATGTA
>JBBKVN010000006.1:0-6704 GCA_037968455.1 Rhodoferax sp. | reverse complement strand
GGTGGCAGTGGTTACAGCGAGTTCCAGCAGTACATTGAGAGCGGGAAGATGAAGCCCATCGCGGTCACCTCAGCCCAGCGCCTCAAGGGCATCGATGTTCCCACCTTGAAGGAGCAGGGTATTGACGTCGAGATTGGAAACTGGCGTGGCGTGTTCGGGGCCGCGGGTATCACCCAGGCCCAACGCGATGCATTGACACAAACAGTGATTGCGGCGACCAAAACCAAGGTGTGGGCTGAGGCGCTGGAGAAAAACGGTTGGAACCCAGCCCTGCTGACAGGGAAGGCCTTTGATACGTTTGTTGATCGCGACTTTGCGACGTTGAGAGCCACCATGGTTCGAGCCGGCATGATTTAAGGCATCGCTCAACTCGACCGCATCAGGCCGTTGCCCACACAAGGCAACGGCCCTTTTACTGAACATCGCCTTTCTAGTCGGAGCACCGCATGGCCCCCCTTGACCTGTCAGAGTCCAACCTCACGCCGCCCAGTACGAAGCACCAATCCGGTGAAGTGTTGATGGGAGTCGGTGCCCTGCTTATTGCCGCAGTGCTGGCCTATGGCGCGGTGGATATACCGTCAAGTATTGGCTACTCAGGCGTTGGTCCCAATTTTCTGCCTTGGCTGGTGAGTTTGGCTATGGCCATCTGCGGCGGCTGGTTGCTGTGGGAGTCGTTGACTGGGGGCTACCGGCAGATGGAGACGCCGTCGGGTGCCGTAGCCGCTGACTGGAAGGCATTGGCGTGGGTTTCTGCTGGCATTTTGGCCAATGCGACGCTGATCACCACCATCGGTTTCATCCTCAGCTGCTCACTTTGCTACGGGTTGGCTGTGCGTGGCTTGCGCGGCAGCGAAGGTAAACCGCCAGGCGATTTTCGCCAGACGATCAAAGATGGGGTCACTGGCATGCTGATCGCTGCCCCTGTTTTCTGGCTGTTCACCAAAGTGCTAGCGGTCAATCTGCCAGGCATTACGGCGAGTGGCTGGTTGTAGGCCGGGCGGTTCAAGCGGAACTATTGGAAAAGAGCATGGACATACTGAATCAACTTTTGGCCGGGTTTGCGACAG
The DNA here is from genome assembly GCA_037968455.1 of Rhodoferax sp. GTDB lineage: Bacteria > Pseudomonadota > Gammaproteobacteria > Burkholderiales > Burkholderiaceae_C > Rhodoferax. Next base: position 5,637 of record JBBKVN010000006.1, on the reverse strand, counting down.
CCGGCACACCGATTAACCTGCTGTGGGCCTTGGCGGGCTGCGCCTTGGGCACGGGCATTGGCGTTTTGCCCGGCTTGGGGCCCGCCGTCACCATTGCCATGCTCCTGCCTATCACCGGGCAAGTTGAACCCACCGCATCGATGATTTTCTTTGCCGGTATTTACTACGGCGCCATGTACGGAGGATCCACCACGTCCATTTTGCTCAACACACCGGGGGAAACCGGCACGATGGTGACCGCGCTGGAGGGCTTCAAAATGGCCAAAAACGGGCGCGCAGGCGCGGCCCTGGCTACCTCAGCGATAGGTTCCTTCGTGGCGGGTACGTTTGCCACAGTACTGGTGACTTTGTTTGCGCCGATCTTGGCTGAATATGCGATCAAGCTCGGGCCGCCTGAGTACTTTTGCCTGATGCTGTTGGCCTTCACCACCGTCAGCGCGGTTCTGGGTCAAAGCACGGTGCGTGGCTTGACGGCTTTGTTTTTCGGATTGGCGTTGGGTCTCATCGGAATTGATCAAATTTCCGGCCAGGTGCGCTACACCGGTGGTGTGCTGGAATTCATGGATGGCATGGAGGTGGTGTTGATTGCAGTTGGCCTGTTCGCCACGTCTGAGGTTCTGTACAACGCCATGTTTGAGGGCCGCAGCCCGGTCACGATCAACAAGCTCAACAAGGTGCACATGACGCGCACCGAGTGGCGCCGGTCATGGCCCGCCTGGTTGCGTGGCACTGCCATTGGCTTTCCGTTTGGCACCATTCCCGCAGGTGGTTCGGAGATACCTACTTTCCTGAGCTACGCGACTGAGCGAAAGCTGGCCAGTCCAGAGCATCGCAAGGAGTTTGGTACCACAGGCGCGATTGAAGGCGTGGCCGGCCCTGAGGCGGCCAATAACGCCGCCGTGACCGCCACGCTGGTTCCTTTGCTCACACTGGGCATTCCCACCTCCGTGACTGCCGCCATTTTGCTGTCGGCCCTGCAAAATTACGGTATTCAGGCAGGCCCCCAGTTGTTTCAAAACTCTTCCGCATTGGTGTGGGCCTTGATTGCCTCGCTCTACATCGGTAACGTGATGTTGTTGGTGTTAAACCTGCCGATGGTGGGCCTGTGGGTCAAATTGCTGAAAATTCCTCGTGCCCAGCTGTACGCGGGTATCTTGATTTTTGCAACGGTCGGTGTTTATGGCATGCGCCAGAGTGCATTTGACCTCTACCTGATGTTCGCCCTGGGCTTGCTGGGTGTCGCCATGCGCCGATTTGACTTTCCCACCGCTCCCGTGATTGTTGGCCTCATCCTGGGCCCCATGGCGGAGGCGCAGATGCGCAACGCCATGGCCATTGGCGAAGGCAACTGGATGGTGTTTGTGGAGCGTCCGATGTCCGCCACCTTGCTTGCGGTGGTGGTGCTTGTGTTGGTGACACCACGGCTGTTGGCGTGGCACCGTCGCTCCTGAAGAGCGCTTGAAGGGGCGCTCGGGCGCCTCAAGACAAGCAAGGCCTGACGCCGGTGGCGACGTACAGGCTTTGCTTGTTAGCGCCGAGCCGGTGCGCCGCTGGCTTGGAAGTAGGGTGCCTGGCTTCGCGCCAAGGGCGTGCGCCCACGAATCAGGTCGGCAATCTTCTCTGCCATCATGATGGTCGGTGCGTTCAGGTTACCGGTGACGATCTCCGGCATGATAGACGCATCCACCACCCGCAGGCCTTCAAGCCCATGCACGCGGCCCTGGCTGTCCACGACTGCAATGTCGCCCACGCCCATGGCGTTGGTGCCGCAGGGGTGGAAGGCGGTTTCGGCGTGCTGGCGCACGAAAGCGTCCAACTCGGCATCGGTTTGCGCCAGATCGCCGGGGGTGATTTCACGGCCTGCGTATGGCGCCAATGCCGGTTGGCGCATGATTTCACGGGTGATGCGAATGCCAGCCCGAAACTCAGCCCAGTCTTGCTCGGTGGACATGTAGTTAAACAAGATGCTCGGGTGTTGACGGGGGTCTTTGGAGCGTGCTTGCACCTGGCCCCGGCTGGGGGAGCGCATGGAGCCCATGTGCGCTTGAAAGCCATGCACCTTGATCGGATTGCTGCCGTTGTAGTTGATAGCGACCGGCAGAAAGTGGTACTGAATGTTCGGCCAGTCAAACTGGTCAGAGCTTCGAATGAATCCGCCGGCCTCAAACTGGTTGCTGGCGCCCGTGCCGCTGTTCAAAAATAGCCATTCCGCACCAATCGCGGGTTGGTTCCAGAACTTGAGTGCACCCACCAGCGACACCGGTTGCAGGCATTCGTATTGCTGGTACACCTCGAGGTGGTCCTGCAGGTTGGCGCCGACGCCGGGCAACTCATGCACCAACGCAATGTCCAAGTCGCGCAGCAGGGCGTCCGGACCCACGCCGGAGCGCTGAAGAATCTGTGGTGAGGCAATGGCGCCCGAGCACAACAGCACTTCTCGTTTCGCATTGGCCGTTTGGGGCTGGTCTTGCTGCAGATAGGCCACGCCCACGGCGCGTTTGCCCGCAAACAAAATACGGTCGGTCAATGCGTGGGTGACGATGGTCAGGTTCGGGCGTTGTTTGGCCTGGTCCAGGTAGCCACGCGCCGTGCTGGAGCGGCGCCCTTTGGGCGTGGTGGTCCGGTCCATCGGGCCGAAACCTTCTTGCTGAAAGCCATTCAAGTCGTCGGTGCGCGGATAGCCGGCTTGCACGCCTGCCTCGACCATGGCGTGAAACAACACGTTGTTACCCGCTTTGGGTGTGGTGACGCTTAAGGGGCCGCTGTCGCCGTGGTAGTCGTTGGCGCCAATGTCACGGGTTTCGGCTTTCCTGAAGTAGGGCAGGCAGTCCAGGTAGGACCAGTTTTCCAAGGCGTCGCGCTTTGCCCAGCCGTCGTAGTCCATGGCGTTGCCACGGATGTAGCACATGCCGTTGATGAGTGATGAGCCGCCCAAGCCCTTGCCGCGTCCGCATTCCATGCGCCGGTTGCCCATATGGGGCTCGGGTTCGGTCTCGTAAGCCCAGTTGTAACGCTTGCCCTGCAATGGGAATGCCAGCGCCGCCGGCATTTGCGTGCGAAAGTCCAGCCGGTAGTCGGGGCCACCCGCTTCCAGCAGCAGCACGCTCACATCGGCGTCTTCTGTCAGCCGAGCGGCCAGCACATTGCCGGCCGAGCCCGCACCAATGATGATGTAGTCGTAGTCTTTTTTTGTTGTCATAGATTTTTTTCTCCAGTCACGCGGGCGTTCAAAACACCGAGGTATAAGCACCCAGCTCGACTTGAATGGATTTATTACGGGTGTAGTGCTTCAGCGTGTCCAACCCGTTTTCGCGGCCCACGCCGGATTGTTTGTAGCCACCCACGGGCATCTCGGCGGCCGATTCACCCCAGGTGTTGATCCAGCAAATGCCGGCTTGCAGCTGGTGAATGACCCGGTGAGCGCGGTTCAGGTCAGTGGTCATCAACCCTGCAGCCAGGCCGTAGTGCGTGTCGTTGGCACGGCGAATGACCTCGTCTTCGTCGGTGAACGACAAGATGCTCATGACCGGGCCAAAGATTTCTTCGCGCACGATGCTCATGTCATCGCGGCAGTTGGTGAACACGGTTGGCTGCACATACATGCCTTTCGCCAAAGCGCCGCTGGTCTCGCGGGCGCCGCCAATCAGAAGCTTTGCACCTTCGGCTTTACCAGATTCAATGCAGCGCAGCACATTGCCCATGTGCGCCTCACTGACCAAGGGCCCAAAGTTGGTGTCCATGATCTGCGGGTCACCCAGGCGGATGCGGCGCACGCGCTCCAGCACCTTGGCCTCGAAGGCAGCCTGGATGGACTGGTGCACAAACACCCGGGTGCCGTTGGTGCAGACTTGCCCTGAGCTGTAAAAGTTGGCCATCAGGGCCACGTCGGCGGCGCGGTCCAGGTCGGCGTCGGCAAACACGATCAAGGGGGACTTGCCACCCAGCTCCATCGTCACATCCTTGAGTGTTGAGCTGGAGGCACTGGCCATCACTTTCTTTCCGGTCACGGTGCCGCCGGTAAAGGAGATTTTTTCAATACCAGCGTGCTCGGTCAGCCAACCTCCCACGATCGCACCAGGTCCGTTGATCACGTTAAACACGCCGTTGGGCAGCCCCGCTTCGGTGTAAATCTCGGCCAGCTTCAAGGTCGTGAGCGGGGTAACTTCGCTGGGCTTGAAGATCATGGCGTTGCCGGCTGCCAGCGCGGGGGCTGACTTCCACAAAGCGATTTGAATGGGGTAGTTCCAGGCGCCAATACCAGCGACCACGCCCAATGGCTCGCGCCGGGTGTACACAAACGAGCTGTCACGCAGCGGCACTTGCATGCCTTCAATGCTGGGGGCAAGTCCTGCGTAGTACTCCAGCACGTCAGCGCCCGTCACGATGTCCACAAAGCGCGTTTCAGACACGGGCTTGCCGGTGTCCAAGGTTTCCAGGTCGGCCAGTTCGTCGTTGCGCTCGCGCAGCAGGTCCACAGCCCGGCGCAGCACCCGGGAGCGCTGCATGGCAGTGAAACCAGCCCACACGCGCTGACCCGCTTGGGCGCTGGCCACGGCGCGGTCCACGTCCTGCTTGGAGGCGATCTGCACCTTCGCCAGCACTTCGCCGGTGGCAGGGTTGACGGTGGGGAACACCTCGCCGCTGGTGGCGTCCACACGGGCGCCGTCAATATAAAGTTGTTGAATCGGAAATGTCGGCATCACAGGCCTCCTTGTTATGTCTAGCAAAGGCCGGTCTGGGAATGTCAACCGGCCGGTGGGGTCATTAGCCCATGGCTTTGCCCAGCAGGGCGTGGTACAGCTCGCGGTCGCCCAGAATGCCAAGCACTTTGCTGCCTTGGCTCAACACCAGTTTTTGACCCGTCTGGTAGCGAATATGCAATGCATCGCGCATGCCAATGTCAGCGCTGACCATCGTGGGGCGCTGCTCCAAGGCCTCGATGGAGTCACCAGTCGTCCAGCTTTGCAAGGGCAGGGCGTCTGTTCCGCGTCGGGAACTCGCCAATTGTTGGCCGGCATCCATGGTCAGCCAAATGTCTCCCACGTTATCCAGGCAGGTCTCGCCGTTGGCCGTTTCACAGTTTGCAATCGGACGCATCAGGCTGATGCCGCGCAGCACGTTCAGCGGGTTGGTGTGCGCTACAAAAGAGCGCACATAGTCATCTGCCGGGTTGAGCACAATGTCTTCGGGCTTGCTGTGCTGAACAATGACGCCGCCTTTCATGATGGCAATGTTGTTGCCAATCTTGAGGGCTTCGTCCAGGTCGTGGCTGACGAACACAATGGTTTTGTTCAGCTTGCGTTGCAATTCCAGCAACTCGTCTTGCAGGCCTTGGCGAATCAGCGGGTCCAGCGCAGAGAACGGTTCATCCATCAGCAAGATGTCGGCGTCCATGGCCAGCGCCCGGGCCAGGCCCACGCGCTGCTGCATGCCACCAGAGAGTGCATCGGGGCGCTTGTCGCGCCATTGGGTCAGGCTGACCAACTCCAGCTTTTCGTCAACCAGTTTCTTGCGCTCGGCGCTGGGACGGCCCTGCATCTCCAGGCCCAGGCTCACGTTCTCTGCCACGGTCAACCAGGGCATGAGTGCGAACTTCTGGAACACCATGGCGATGCGCTGGGTGCGCATGGCTTTCAT
>JBBKVN010000005.1:0-10336 GCA_037968455.1 Rhodoferax sp. | reverse complement strand
TGCCGCAAAGATACCTTTGCTATCGGAATAGCCCGCGGAATTGGGCAGATTGCGAATCATGTCCTGTTGAATCTCTTCCGGACTGTCAAAGCCAAACACTGCCAGATTGCCGATGTTGAGCTTGATGATCTTGTGGCCCTCTTCCTCCATCTGGCGAGCCGCGTCCATGATTGGTCCGCGTATGTCATAGCAGACGTTGGCCAACTTGGCAGATTTTCGAATGGTTTTCAAAATCCCTCCGGGAGTGCGTTACACAGGGCGAAACCTATAATTTGACCACATTTCCGAACCCGAACTCTGGTTTTGGTTGCACTGCAGCATACTCACCGAGGCTTTCGACCATGAAATTCCAACCCGACTCCATCGACGTGCAATCCATCAGTGGCTACGGCCCCGGATGGATCAGTGTCGGCAATGAAAAAATCAGCACCAGCATCGTCCTCGGCTCACGCGGCGAGCGCTTTGAATGGAACTGCGATCAATTTGAAAACTTGGGCGAAGCCCATTTCGCGCAACTGGCGGCGCTGGGCACAGAATTGATTATTTTTGGGAGCGGCGACCGGATTCGCTTTCCCAGCCCAGCCTGGATCGCACCCCTGATCAGCCGCCAGATTGGCATCGAAACCATGGATGTGCAGGCGGCCTGTCGCACCTACAACATCCTCGCCGGCGAAGGGCGTCATGTCGCCGTTGCGCTCTTGATGCCGTCACCCTAGGGATACACCGTAGTGAATTGAACGACCTGCCGGCTCAATTGGAGTTAAAATACCGGGTTGCAGTTGCAAGCACCGGAGTGCTGTCAGAGGATAGTGCTTGCAACTTACGAGAACGACGCATCCTGTCACACGAGATTTAAGAAATATGGCGATTGTTGTCAATAAACCCATCCCTGAATTTGAATCAATGGCCACTGGTGGCCTCAAAGTGTCCAATACGTCCCACTTGGGTCACGTAGTTATCCTGTATTTTTACCCCAAAGACAACACGCCTGGCTGCACCACTGAAGCCATGCAGTTCCGGGACAAGTACAAAGACTTTGTCAAAGCCGGGGCCACGGTTTTTGGCGTTTCCCGCGACAACATGAAATCCCACGACGATTTCAAGGAAAAGCTGGAGTTGCCCTTCGAGTTGGTGGCTGACACTGAAGAGAAGATGTGCCACATGTTCGGCGTGGTCAAAAACAAGATCATGTACGGCAAAAAGGTCAAGGGCATCGAGCGCAGTACCTTCCTCATTGGTGCCGACGGCACGTTGAAAGAAGAGTGGCGCGGCCTCAAGGTCCCAGGCCATGTGGACGACGTACTGAAAGCCGTCAAGGCATTGAATAAAATAGCCACCGCAGAAGCATAAGCCTGCCGCTCCGCGAAGATTTGAGGGGACCATTACAACGCATTTGAGCTCATGCATAATGAGTTTCATGTTGTTGAACTCCACAAACACCGCGCCCCCCAAAAGCCGTCTTGCGATCAAGACGGCTTTTTTGTTTCCGACGCCCTGACTTCACCCTTTTTGCGAGCCTATCCACTCATGCCATTGCCCACTGCCCCCGCAAAACGTGCCGCACTTCTGAGCGAAAAAGACTACGACGTGCCGGCTCAGAGCAAACCCAAATCACCCACTGCTGAACCCCAACCCCTCCACGCGGTTGCTGCCCCCAAAACCCGACAGCGCGTGTCAGCAGAAGTAACAACGCCCCCGGCCTTACCCGTGGCCAAGACAGCACGATTGCCCGCCAAACCCAAGACACCAACGCTTCCAGCGACTCAACAAGCTGCCCCCGTCCAGCGCCCCACTCCTTCATCGAAACCGGCTGAGGAAGACCGCGCCGTCAAAGCAAAAAGAACAGGGCCGAAAAAGTTATTCGTTCTGGACACCAATGTGTTGCTCCATGACCCAATGTGCTTGTTTCGATTTGAGGAACATGACATTTTCCTTCCAATGATCGTCCTGGAGGAACTGGACGGCCACAAGAAAGGCATGACCGAAGTGGCCCGCAATGCGCGCCAAACCAGCCGGACGCTGGACGCCTTGGCGGGTCAAAACGGTGCCGACATTGGCGCAGGGCTAGCCTTGAACACCACCGGTCACCGCCAGGCGGGTGGCAAGCTGTTCTTTCAAACCCAGTTGCTCAATTACACCCTGCCCACCAGCCTCCCCCAGGGAAAGGCTGACAACCAAATTCTGGGTGTGGTCGATGCATTGCGTCTTCAGCACGCGCCCCGCGAAGTGGTGCTGGTGTCAAAAGACATCAATATGCGCGTCAAATCCAGGGCGTTGGGCTTGGCCACGGACGACTACCAGAATGACAAAACACTGGAAGATGGCGATCTTCTCTACTCTGGCTCACTCGCCCTTCCCCTCAATTTCTGGACCACACACGGCAAAACCATCGAAAGCTGGCAATCCGGCGCGCACACCTTTTATCGGGTGACCGGGCCAATTGTTCCGAGTTTGCAAATCAACCAGTTTGTTTACTTTGAGTCTCCCGGCGAACCCAGCCTGTATGCCCGTGTCACCGAGATCCGGGGAAAGACCGCCGTTTTCAAGACGCTGAAAGACTTCACCCATCTGAAAAACTCGGTCTGGGGGGTCACCACCCGAAACCGGGAGCAAAACTTCGCCATGAATTTACTGATGGACCCCGAGGTCGACTTCGTGACGTTGACCGGCACCGCCGGAACCGGTAAAACGTTAATGGCGCTAGCGGCGGGCCTGACCCAAGTATTGGATGACAGACGGTATACAGAAATCATCATGACCCGAGCCACGGTGAGTGTGGGTGAAGACATTGGATTTTTACCAGGCACCGAAGAAGAAAAAATGGGGCCATGGATGGGCGCGCTGGACGACAATCTTGAAGTGCTCGGTAAAACGGACACCAGCGCGGGAGAATGGGGCCGAGCTGCTACGAGCGAACTCATTCGCAGTCGCATCAAAGTGAAAAGCATGAACTTCATGCGTGGTCGCACTTTTTTGAACAAGTACGTCATCATCGATGAAGCGCAGAACCTGACTCCCAAGCAAATGAAGACCTTGATTACCCGGGCGGGCCCGGGAACCAAGATCATCTGCATGGGCAATCTGGCGCAGATTGACACGCCCTACCTCACTGAAGGCTCATCGGGACTGACTTTTGCGGTGGACAAGTTCAAAGGTTGGCAACACGGTGGGCATATCACGCTGGCCCGTGGCGAGCGATCCCGCTTGGCCGATTTCGCAAGCGACGTACTTTAATTTCCTGACCCGTCAACCAAAAAGCCCACTGTCGCATTGCGACAGTGGGCTTTTTATTTATCTTTACTCCTAATAAGAGAGCAGCTCGCGCCCACGGGGCGCGTGCCTGTGGCTGTTTTTCTTAGAAATCTCCACCGCCACCGTGGGCCAGCGACTCAAATTTGGTGATGTTGTTCAAAAAAGCCAACTTGACCGTGCCGGTTGGACCATTCCGCTGCTTGGCGATGATGACTTCGGCGACACCGGGCTCCTTGCAGGCGTCCTTGGTGTAGTACTCGTCACGGTAGATGAACATGATGATGTCGGCATCCTGCTCAATGGCACCAGACTCTCGCAAGTCACTCATCATGGGGCGTTTGTCAGGACGCTGTTCAACGCTTCGGTTCAACTGGGACAGAGCGATCACCGGGCATTGAAGCTCACGCGCGAGCATTTTCAAACCACGGGAGATTTCACCCAACACCGTGGCGCGATTTTCATTGTCACCCGACGAGCCACTCATCAATTGCAAGTAATCGACCACAATCAAACCAAGCTTTCCACACTGACGCGACAAGCGCCGGGCGTTGGCTCGCAACTCACTGGAGGTCAGGCCGGCCGACTCGTCAATATGCAATGAGATAGTGCGCAGTTTCTCAATCGCCTCCGACAGTCGGGGCCACTCTTCATCCGTCAGTTTCCCTGTACGCAAATGACCTTGATCGATCCGACCGATCGAACCAACAATACGAACAGCCAATTGGGCGGCCCCCATCTCCATAGAGAAGACGGCCACGGGTAGTCCTTCATTCAACGCCACGTGCTCAGCAATGTTGATGGCCAAGGCCGTCTTTCCCATAGAAGGCCGGGCAGCCAACACAATCATGTCACCTGCCTGAAAGCCCGACGTCATGCGATCAAGGTCATAGAAGCCTGTGGGCACACCGGTGACGTCATTGGGGTTGTCTGCCATTTCCTGGACACGATCCAGCAAATCAACAACCAGCGTGTCCATGGATTGAAAGCCCTGTTTGGTGCGGGCCCCCTCCTCACCGATGTTGAAAATCTTTTGCTCGGATTCATCCAGAATGGCGGCGACCGGGCGTCCCTTGGGGTTGAAAGCATTGGTTGAAATCTCGTCACTGGCCGCCACGAGCTTTCGCAAAATAGAGCGCTCGCGAACAATCTCTGCATACCGACGAATGTTGCCCGCGCTGGGCACGTACTGCGCCAACGAGTTGAGGTAGGCCAAGCCACCAATTTCCTCCGCTTTACCCTGTCCCTGCAACTGTTCAAAAACCGTGATCACATCAGCGGGTTTGGAGCCATTGATCAACACCCCAATGGCTGCAAAAACCAGACGGTGCTCGTATCGATAAAAGTCACCGTCCTTGAGCAAATCGCCCACGCGATCCCATGCGCCGTTGTCGAGCAACAGCCCGCCCAACACACTGGACTCAGCCTCAATCGAATGCGGTGGAATGCGGAGTTGTGCGACCTGCGGGTCGGCACTGTATTCGTCTGTTTTGGAAGGGAAATTGTTCGACATTCAGGCGTCCTTGGATTTGGCCATTCGCCCCGAGCCTTCGTCAAGGCCACGGGTTCAAATTAATTTTCTGACAATGAAGAATTGTGACGCTTTGAGAACTTGAGCCCGGCCACAAATACAAAAGCCGCCGAGATTCACACCCCGGCGGCTTCCATATTGGTGCAGCTCTATTTAAGCGGATTCGCCGTAAACAGAAACTGTGATCTCAACCGCCACGTCAGTGTGCAAAGACACTGTTGCTGCGCTGTCGCCCACTGTTTTGATATGACCCGTGGTCATACGAACTTGTGCTTTGGAAACTTTGAAGCCGTTCTTGTTCAACTCTTCAGCAATGTCGGCATTGGTCACTGAACCAAACAGACGACCGTCCACGCCAGCTTTTTGTGTCAGCTTGCAGACATAGCCAGTCAGCTTCTCGCCAACAGCCTGACATTCAGCCAACTTCACTGCAGCCGCTTTTTCCAGTTCAGCGCGTTTGACTTCAAACTGCTCCTTGGCAGCCGCTGTTGCACGACGTGCACGGCCAGTGGGGATCAGGAAGTTGCGAGCGTAACCGTCTTTAACACGAACGATTTCACCGAGATTGCCAAGGTTCACGACCTTGTCGAGCAGAATAATTTGCATGGTCGTATTCCTTAGATCTTGTGCTGGTCGCTGTAAGGCAGCATCGCGAGAAAACGCGCGCGCTTGATAGCAGTGTTGAGCTGGCGCTGGAAAATGGCACGGGTGCCAGTCAGGCGAGCGGGAATGATTTTGCCGTTTTCAGCAATGAAATCACGCAGGGTGTCGATATCTTTGTAGTCAATCTCTTCAACACCAGTCACTGTGAAGCGGCAAAAACGCTTGCGCTTGAACAGCAGATTCTGGGCTGGGCGCTTGGGGCGCTTGTCTTTGTTATTGAAACGTTTTGGTCCGGCCATGATGGACTCCTTAAATTTTTACGAATTCGTTAATCTTGCTGAAACTCTTGAATATGCAAAACAACATTTTTGCCATTGCGAGGAGTGGCTAAAAAGCCCGTGAATGTCCAACTGCTACCAACGGCCTGTTTCACAAGCCGCTCCGCAATCACCCCAAAGGAGATTGCCTTGATTGCCGCTTTCACTTGTCTTTCCTGCCCTGCCTCGTGAACACTTGACTCATGAGTCAACTTCAGGTTCAGGGCTGGCAGACCTGCCGGGGTGTAACGCAACGCGTCAAACTCTTCAATGCAGGCCGAAAATACTAAATGATTGCTGGATGGATTCACTCGCCTCTCAGCTGGCAGTGTTGTTAGGCTTGGTATTCAGCTTGTTGAGTTTTACGGGCGTCTTCACGCTCGACGGTTTTCATCATCGAAGATGGGCCGGTATCAGCCTTTTTCTTGAGAACGGTCAGGTGACGCAATACTGCATCATTGAACTTGAACGCATGCTCAAGCTCAGCCATGACAGCCTGATCGGCTTCGATGTTGACGCAAAGGTAATGAGCCTTGGCCAACTTGTTGATCATATAGACCAACTGGCGACGACCCCAGTCCTCGACGCGGTGAATCTTACCGCCGCCGGCAGTGATCATGCCTTTGTAACGCTCCAGCATAGCGGGAACTTGCTCGCTCTGATCCGGGTGGATCATGAGAATGATTTCGTAGTGACGCATTGATACTCCTTTTGGATAGCCCCAACATGGGCAAGAAAAAACCACCCTCAGCGTCTAATTGAGGTGTGGCAAGGCGAAGCCCATGATTATATGCCAAGCTTGGACCACTGGCTACTCAGCCAATGACTCGGCGTGTGAGGGCCAAATGAGACTTGCAAAAACAATGACCGAAACACCAGCTGTGACGCCAAAGACTCCCGCTGAAACAGGTTGGATGTCAAACCACATTCCGCTGCCGTGAAGTCCCAATAGCGAACGAACCGGCGCCGCATTGATCGCCATGTAATAAATGGTCAAGCTAAGGCCGACGATCATGCCGGCCACGGCGGCAGGTCGAGACGTTCTCGTCCAAAAAATACCCAAAACCATGGCCGGTACAAAAGCGGCACCAGCCAAGGAGAACGACGCAGAGACCAGATAGAGAATATCGGCCGGTCGTTGTGCGGCGACATAGGCAGCAATCAAGGCAACGACAAGCAATGCGAACTTGGACAGCATGACACGCCTCACCGCACCGGCCCGATCACTTTCCCCTTGGTAGACAAAGTCATGCGCCAACGCATTTCCAATCGTCAGCAACAAGCCGTCAGCGGTCGATAACGCGGCAGCCAAACCTCCAGCAGCAACCAACCCTGAGATCACATAAGGCAAACCGCCTAGCTCGGGCATGGCCAGCATCACAATGTCTGCACCCATACGAAGCTCGGCAAATTGCAAAATGTTGTCGCCATTGATATCGCTGACAGACACCAAGGCCGAATCCACTTGCGCCCACTGCGCAATCCATGCAGGCAAGGCATCAAAGCTTTGTCCCACCAACTGACTCATGACCTCGTACTTGACGAGAACTGCCAAGGCGGGCGCGGACAGATATAGCAATGCGATAAAAAACAAAGACCAAGCCACTGACGTCCGCGCCTCTGCCACGCTAGGCGACGTGTAAAAACGGGTCAATAGGTGCGGTAGCCCTGCCGTACCGACCATCAAACAAAACATCAAGGCAAGAAAATTCCGACGCGAGGCGTCAAATACAGCTCGCTCTTGTGGGGTGCCGTCCGGATTTCCTGCGTAAGGCTTGGCATGGAGAGGCATTCCGCCCAGTGGCTGGGCCCGCTCCAAATTCTCCCGCATCGAACGAGTCCAATAGTCACGGGCAGCAGCCTCATCTTTCGGCAAGGCTGCTAGCTCACGCTTCGCGACAAGGATCACCGATTCGTCAGCTCGGCGCTCACTGAAAAATCGAACTCGTTCTTTCAGCATCTTGCGCTCAGTATCAAGCGCGAGGCCCACGTCAACCAATTTCGACTCAAAAGTGCGCGCGCGGGCGGCATAGGCTTCAATGACCTCGGCCTCGGCCGGAGATTCAAGCAACTTCTGCTCCAGTGCTGCTATTTTTTGAAGTTGCTGGCCATAGACCATTGGCGCCATCGGGTTGCCGAGTTGCTTGTAAGCCAACCAGGAAACGGGAATCAAAAACGCCAGGATCAAAATTACATACTGGGCTACCTGGGTCCAAGTCACGGCACGCATGCCCCCCAGAAAAGAACACACCAGCACCCCCCCAAGTCCCAGCAAAATGCCGACCTCAAATTGGACACCGGTCATGCGCGAGGTAATTAAGCCGACGCCGTAAATCTGGGCAACCACATAAGTGAACGAGCAGAGAACGGCGGAAAAAGCGGCAATCTGTCTTGGCCAATGACCGCCATAACGAGCGGCGAAATAGTCCGGAATGGTAAAAAGCCCCATGCCTCGCAAATAAGGCGCAACCAGCAGCGCCACTAGGCAGAAGCCCCCCGTCCAGCCTAGTACGTAGACAAGCCCACCAGCCTGAGACGGTGTGCCGGAGAACCCTTGCAAATAGAGTCCGCCGGCCATACTGATGAATGATGCCGCACTCATCCAGTCTGCCGCCGTGGCCATGCCGTTATAAACAGCAGGAATTCGACGCCCAGCGACGTAATACTCGGCAGCGTCCGAGGTTCTTCCGTAAATGCCAATCGCCGCGTACAAGCTGACGGAGGCAAATAGAAAAACCCCGCCAACCCATGCCTTCTTCAACCCGATCCGCTCAGCGACTGCCAATGCGGCAAGAAACAGCAACAACAAGACAACGTAGATGGCAAATCGCCGATGCAATCGGGCCTTGTAGAGCTTATAAGCCGGCTCATCCGCAACTCCAACGCCCTCTCGGCGGTTGGCAACCCACGCAAAAACAGCCACCACCGCAATGAAAATGAAAACGCTGCCCTGTGCGGAAAACCAGTAGCCGACAGGCCAACCCCGCACGACCATCTGCAAATCGTGCGCAAAAAAAACAACGCCAAAGGATGCCAAAAACCAAACGGCCAGCAACCACCCGTGTAGACGCAGGCCACCGGGAAACCGATTTGGCACTGCCACGGCTGGCGCTGGATTCACCATGTCTTCATCACCATGAAATACAGTTGAACCACAGCGCAGCGGGGCTTCTTGCTAGTTTGCGAGTCGCTTCCAGGTGGAAATTACGGAATCGGGATTCAAGGAAATCGACGAAATTCCTTCCGCCTTCAACCATTCAGCAAAGTCAGGATGGTCGCTGGGCCCCTGACCGCAAATGCCGACATATTTCCCTTGCGCTTTACACGCTGCAATGGCCTGACTGATCAATGCCGTGACTGCAGGGTCGCGCTCATCAAAGTCGGCTGCCAGCAACTCCAGCCCGGAGTCACGGTCCAGACCTAGCGTCAACTGGGTCAAATCGTTGGAGCCTATGGAGAAACCATCGAAGTACTCCAAGAACTGGGTGGCCAAGATTGCATTGCTGGGTACTTCGCACATCATGATGATTTTCAGGTCATCATGACCCCGCTTCAGCCCGTGCGCGGCCAACAACTCAGTGACACGCTTGGCCTGCCCAAGCGTCCGTACAAACGGGACCATGACTTGAACGTTGGTCAAACCCATGTCCAGTCGAACCCTTTTCAGGGCTTCACACTCCATGGCGAACGCCTCACCAAAATCAGCACTGATGTAGCGGGCAGCGCCACGGAAACCGAGCATCGGATTTTCTTCCTCGGGCTCGTAACGGCTGCCGCCAATCAGCTTGCGGTATTCGTTGCTTTTGAAGTCAGACAAGCGAACGATCACCGGCTTGGGCCAGAATGCCGCGCCAATGGTCGCAATGCCCTCCGCGACGCGGTCCACATAAAAGGCACGTGGCGACGCATGTCCACGAGCCACAGACTCAACTGCCTTCTTCAAATCCGCATCAATGTTGGGGTAATCCAAAATGGCTTTGGGATGCACGCCAATGTTGTTGTTGATGATGAACTCCAACCGGGCCAGACCCACGCCGTCATTCGGCAACTGGCAAAAATCAAATGCCAGCTGTGGGTTGCCCACATTCATCATGATCTTGACATCGATTTCCGGCATCACGCCCCGCTCAACCTCCGTCACCTCAGTGTCGAGCAGCCCGTCATAGATAAAACCGGTATCTCCCTCTGAGCAACTGACCGTCACCAGCATGCCCTCCTTGAGAAGTTCGGTAGCGTTGCCGCATCCGACCACCGCGGGAATGCCTAATTCCCGAGCGATGATGGCGGCATGGCAAGTGCGTCCACCCCGGTTGGTCACGATGGCGGCAGCCCGCTTCATCACGGGCTCCCAGTTGGGATCGGTCATGTCGGTGACCAGCACATCGCCAGGCTGCACCGAGTCCATCTCGCTGATGTTGTGCACGATTCGCACCGGGCCGGTTCCAATTTTCTGGCCAATCGCCCGCCCTTCAGTCAGCACAGTGCCTGTGCCTTTTAGCTTGTAACGGTGCTCGGCTTTTCCAGCCGCCTGACTTTTCACGGTCTCAGGTCGGGCTTGCAGAATGTAGAGCTCCCCATCGAGACCATCCTTGCCCCACTCAATGTCCATCGCGCGGCCATAGTGGTCTTCAATGAC
>JBBKVN010000004.1:0-4121 GCA_037968455.1 Rhodoferax sp. | reverse complement strand
GGCATGCCGCAGCCAATTTGATGCCTATCTGACCGTTGGGAGCTGTCAACAATTCCAGGTCGGCTCGCCTGCCAATCAATTGCGAGACGATTTCCATATTGGCCTGGTCACCGGCCATGAGCAGAACCTTTTGGGAGTCTGTTGGACTCGAACACAGGTTCATCAGATCCTCCCCTAGAAATATTTTTCCGCCTTGGTGCTGCGCATCCGCCCGGATTGCAGTTCAGGATTGACGAAGGCCATTGCAGACCAATCAGCCTCATCCAGTCAATCCGCTTTGTATGCTAACGCACAGACGGTTTGTCCGACACACCATACGCTGCCTACTGACCCCCAAAAGGGCTCAAATTTGTGTCAATTTTTCATTGAATAGAGGTCATTCATCATGAACAAAGATCAATTCAAAGGCCAGACTAAAAACATCGCAGGCAAGGTACAGGAAGCCGCTGGCAAACTGGTTGATAGCAAATCGCAGAAAGTAAAAGGCATCAAGCTGCAAGCGGAAGGCAAGGAACAAAACGGTTATGGCGATGCCAAGGAAGTTGTCAAAGATGTCCGCCATGCAGTGAAGGAATCTGTGAAATCGCATTCTTTATAGCGCTTGCTTGCTCACGCACCTCTCAAAGGGAATTTCCATGAACCATTTAGAAAAAGACAATTACGGCAACGCCACTCAGCTGTCGGGCATGGAAATCCAGGACATCTCACCAGACCTGACGCCTCCATGTGAACTAAACGCACTCCCATGGCATGACCTCACTGAAAAGCGTCAATTTTTAGATGGGCTGGATTCAATGTTGATGGATTGTTCACCCACTGTCGCGACATAGCGGCAGCATCTGCGGACACGCAGCAGCGCTGCGCAAGGGCCTGCAGTCTGACGGAGGCATCCACTCCATGTTGAATTTCCAGAGCATCCAATCGGAAGTGAACTTTATCGAAAGGACTCTGACATGCCACGTTCACCACCCAGTGCAGAACCAGCAAGTTGTCTCAATGTCAACAGTAGATCCCTTTGTCCACGGTGCAGGGGGAACTTGATTCGAATCATCAGACGACCTATCGACCGTTTTTGGAGTCTGTTTGCTCCTGTTCATCGTTTCCGCTGCATCCGATTCTCCTGCCAATGGACAGGCAACCTTCAATTCGACAGCAGGGCGAGCTCTGACACGATACGCGGCTCTGATGTCAAATGAATACTGTTCCTTACTGCAAACGCAGGCCATCTACTTGGGATTGGCGGCGGGTAGACGTTGGCCTTCAATTAGTGCCAAACTGAACCCGCACCACCAAAGTCATGATGGCTCCCAGCGTGCTGAAATGAAAATTAAATGCAGCTGTCAGACTTCATCTCAGCCACGCTTGATACCGGGTGTGGATTGGCGAACTGATGGCGCAGGCCTCGTTGCCGCGGTTTTTCGCGCCAGTTCATTGAAGTAGCCTGGACTTCACCCGCTTCAACTCCACAAATTAAATAGAGAAATGCGTGGCCTTGAAGGCACCGCACAGGACGCGAAAGAGGAAGCCCCGGCAAAAACTCAAAGATGATATGGACAAGCTGCGTCAAAGGTCCAAAGCTGCTGTCGACAAACTCGATGAACTAAAAGCACCCAGCGTAGATTCCTGGGAAGACATGGTCACCGACATGGAAGAAATGCACGATGCCTTTACGCATTCTTTGTTCTCTCTATTTCAAACTTCCAGTTCCGGCGTTCCTGCGACCGCTGCTGAAAAAAAGGCCATCTAACCGTTCACAAGAAGGCTTGAATAAACTCAGGTCTGTCGGCTGCTTTGAGCGCTGGGCCGACGGGTTGAAACTTTTACCCATACCCGGCCAATATTCGCCGGATTGGGCCACTGAATGGGATCCGAAATCTCATTAATACAAAGTATCACGTGTGTAAAAAGCTCGACTATTTATAGCAATAGGTGTCCCATGAAACACAAGCCTATGACGAAGAATTTTCCAATTGTTTGCGTGGGTGGCTCGGCGGGCGGGCTTGATGCCTACATACGGCTGCTGAAATGCATGCCCGCCGACATGGGGGTGGCGATTGTGATCGTCAATCACATCACCCTGTTCCCGACCAAGCTGCACGAGGTATTGCCGCGTTTTACCAGCATGCCGGTGGAGCTGATCACCGAAAACCTGGTGATTGAGCCCAACCATGTGTTCATCATTCCGTCCAACCGCGACCTGCATGTCGATGGCGAAGTGTTCCAGCTCAAGCCCATCTCCAAGCCACGCGGCTGGCCGAATGTGATCACGGTATTTTTGAAGTCGCTCACCGAGTATTGGGACGGCAAGCTGATTGCCGTGATTGTGTCGGGCTACGACGGCGACGGAGCGGCGGCGCTGTGCGGTATCAAAGAGGTGGGCGGCATCACCATTGCGCAAAAGCTTGACACCGCCAGCCAACCCGCCATGCCCGAGAGCGCCATTGACACCGGCTGCATTGACTTTGTGCTGTCACCAGAAGACATCACCAGGGAAATTGTGCGCATCGCCCAAGGCGAAACCAAGGCAGCGTAGCGGTTGCCTTGTAGAGCAACAGAAGGCTGCCTACCCTTCTTGGAAGGAGTCGCTCATATTCACCTTTGACCACTACGCACCATTCACCCAACTGTGTGTGCAAGCGCACCGACAACACGCCTGGCCGTGGCTATTCTGCACTTGAGTCTGAATCAGGCTCCTGATCGTATTCAACCATTTCACCACTCAAAGGTAATTTCCATGAACTATGTAGAGCAAGACAGTTTCGGCATGTACGCGGTGGCTGACAGCGGCGGACCCGGCCCCCGGCTGATGGGTGCAGACACCCTGATGGGAAACGACGTGTACAACCGACAGGATGAAAATCTGGGTGACATCAAAGAGATCATGCTCGATGTGGCTGCTGGCCGCATCAGTTATGCCGTGCTGTCGTTCGGCGGTGTACTCGGTATGGGTGAGAAATTGTTTGCCGTGCCCTGGGAAGCGCTGACCCTTGACACCGACAACAAGCGATTTACCCTGGATGTGACCAAAGATCGACTGGAGAGCGCACCCGGTTTTGACAAAGATAGCTGGCCCAACATGTCAGATCAAATCTGGGCCAAGAGCATTCATTCCTACTACGGCACCACCCAGCCCGAAGTTGCGGTACTTTGAACGCGTGCCAAGAGCATCCTCTTCGTTTTCGGACAAAGAAGATGCGCTGTAGAACTTAGTTGGCAGGGCCGCAGGAAAATTTCTTGCGGCTGCGCACTCATGTGTGCAGGTTGACAAGCAACTACGGTGCTAGAAGCCCGAACGGTGCAAATTGAATCAGGCACCAGATTCGGTCCTCGACTTGCTCTTAACTTCAGGAAAAGAGGTACGTTATGAACAAATCGTGTACATAGTCGGTTTGGTGGTCATTGTCATCTTTGCCATGTCATTTTTTGGCTTGCGCTAAGCGCTGGCTCGGTGAACTGAAGCATGTCAAGCCGTTTCAACTGGCTTGCCTTGTTGAATTCACCACCACCCGTCCAAGGTACGGTAGTTTGGCGAGTGGGGCGCGCAGTGTTACTGCGCATAGGATCTATGTAACTCATGCCTCTGGCGCTGATGCGCCCTGAACGGGGTTTGCCAAGAAAAAGCGCAGCATCTCGGCTGAGGCGTTGACGCCGTGCGCGCTGGCGTGGCTGCCCTGCGCGTCTCCTCCGGACCATGCGTGGCCTGCGCCATGGAGCAACCAGTGCTCGGCCACAACCTCGCCGGGTACACAAGCGTCGAGGACACAGGTACGGGTGTACCGATGGCCGTCACTACAACGGCCCACCTCTTGCACCTGTACGGTGGTGACGATGCCTGCGCCAGCACCCTGCAGCAATTGCTCGGCATTGCGTTGGTGTACGGTGCTGTCAGCATCACCATGAAACACGATCATAGGCACGGCGCGGTTGCCGCTCTTCGCGGGCGGCGCGCTCCAACCCTTGGCGCCGCTTTTCATGGCTGAGAGCGCACCCATCATGTTGGTGGCCGCGCCGGGAGGCAGGCCGGAATGCACCCCAACCGCCGCAAACACGCTTGGGTATTGCTGGGCTAACACTGCAGCCATTGCACCGCCAGCAGATAAGCCAGCCACGTAGACCCGTTT
>JBBKVN010000003.1:0-7398 GCA_037968455.1 Rhodoferax sp. | reverse complement strand
ACGATGACATGGCCATTTGGAACCAAGCGGACTACTGGGCGACACCCTCGGAAACGCTCGGTCAGGGGCGAGGGGACTGCGAAGACTTCGTCATTGCCAAGTACTTTACGTTGCGCCAGCTGGGGCTGGCCTCTGAGCGGCTTCGGCTGATTTATGTGCGAGCCCGAACAGGCACTGGCACAGGGGCGTCGGCTCAAGCGCATATGGTGTTGGCCTACTACGCTCAGCCAGACGCCGAGCCCTTGGTTCTGGACAACCTCATCGGCGACATTCGACCTGCGTCTCGTCGCCCTGACTTGGTTCCCGTTTTCAGTTTTGACCAAGAAGGACTCTTTACCGGTGCGCCGGGGAAGACAGAAGTGAAGATTGGTGGTGTTGGGCGACTGTCGCGTTGGGAGGATTTGCTGAGGCGGGCCCGTTTGGAGGGGTTTGACTGAGCATGTTTGATTGAGGATATAAAACTATGTCGATGTACCGTCAACTTTGGCTTGCAATCATTGCGAGCATGCTGCTCGCCCTTGGGGGGGCGTTGCTGGCCTCGCTGCTGAGTGCCCGTGGGTATCTTGAGTCTCAGCTCACCATTAAAAATACAGACAACGCGACTGCGTTGGCGTTGGCGCTCAGTGCCAGTAGCCCAGATGCGACCATGATTGAGCTGACCGTTGCTTCGTTGTTTGACAGTGGGCACTACGAATGGATTCGAGTGACTGGACCATTAGGCGTTGCAATGGTTGATAAGGCGGCCCCCCCGGGGGTGGCTGGTGCTCCGAATTGGTTTGTGCACATGTTGCCAATTCACGCTGAGCCAGGGCGGGCCCAGATCAGCAACGGGTGGTCGCAAGTGGGGACTGTGTCGTTGGCGAGTCACAGCAAGTTCGCCTATGACGCACTCTGGAAGTCAGCTTATGAAATGGTCATGGCCCTGACCTTCGCGGGCTTGGTGGGCGGCTTCCTTGGATCATTGGTCTTGATGCGCTTGCGCCGGCCGTTGGATGCGGTCATTGGTCAGGCCAGGGCAATTGCCCAGCGTCGCTTTGTGACGATAGCGGAGCCCAAGGTGCCTGAGATTCGGCAGTTGGCCATTGCCATGAACGCCACCGTCGGACGCTTGAAATCCATGTTTGATGAGGAGGCTGCGCGGTTGGAGGTAGTGCGACGGCAGGCCAACTATGATGAGTTGACTGGCTTGTACAACCGACCCAGCTTCCTGGCCGGGTTGCAGCAGTCTCTTGATGCGGAGCACGCGGCAGGCGGCACTTTGGTATTGATTCGGTTGGTCGATTTGGCTGGAATCAACCAGCGACTTGGGCGGGGCGCTACTGATGACTATTTGCGTCGAGCAGGGTCGATTATCGGCCAGTGCATCACCTCTCCTGGGCAGGGATTGGCAGCTCGACTGAACGGGGCCGATTTTTCTTTGTTGCTTGGCTCAGACCTGGATGCAAGGGGGCTGGCAGAGACGCTCCTTCTGAAGTTGACCCAATTGGGTGCACCTTTCGTGCAAGCAGGGGCCGCAGCGTGGGTTGTGCTGGGGCATTTTGACAAGGGCTCCGAGATACAAGAGGTCTTGGCTCGCGTTGATTTGACTTTGGCCGCAGCTCAATCTGATGGTGGCTGCGCGGTTTGCGAAGCGCCATCCGGGGCCGCGACCAATTCACCGAGAACGGCGGACCAGTGGTTGTCAACCATTCGACAGGCGCTGGAGAAGGACTGGGTTCGCTTGGTTTCGTTTCCTGTGGTTGATAGGGCTGGCCTGCTATTGCACAGTGAGCATATGCTTCGCATCAAATTTGAAGAGGATGGCGAGTGGCAACCAGCCGGCCACTTTCTCCCGATGGCGGAGCGTCTTCAACTGACGGCACAAATTGATTTGGTGAGCGTTTCACTCGGCTTGAACGCCCTTGCCGCGGATCGGAAACTACCGGGGCTGGCGTTAAACCTTTCGGGCGGATCGATTGGAAACCGCCAGTTTTGCGACAATTTGCTTTCTCTGCTTGACGCCCAGCCAGAACTCGCTCGTCGACTTTGGCTTGAGGTTGCCGAAATCGGGGCGCTAACTAATTTGGAAGATTTTCGAAGCCTCTGCATACGCCTTAAATCGCGAGGATGTCGAATCGGATTGGAGCACTTTGGGCACCAGTTTGACCAAATTGGCCACCTGCACGAATTGGGTCTGGACTACCTGAAAGTTGACTCCAGCTTTGTTGTCAGTCTTGATGAAAATCCGGGAAATGCCGCTTTTCTGAAAGGCTTAGCCAGCATTGCCCACAATATTGGCCTTTTGGTGATTGCTGAAGGTGTGGCGTCTCAGGCTGAGCTGGATAAGGTCAAGGCTTTGGGCTTTGATGGCGCAACAGGACCTGCGGTGAGTTTCTAATTAAGGCGAAATAAGGCTGGGCAACCCAAAGATTTCTCATTGGGTTGCCTCTCCACGGGCAAGGCCTAGTCGGTAATCAACTTGTTGTTATTCAGCAAACTCTGAATAACCTGTTGGTCGTTGCTGAATGAGCCGACAAGGTCCACACCGTTCAGCGTGATGGTTTGAACCTCTTTCGATGCGGCAAATCCGGCAGCAAAATCACCAGTGCTGCTGACGTGGATCACAGTATTTGCGCCAGACTTTTCAAAGTGAAGGTAGCTTGAAAGGTTGCCTGTGCCCACGGCGTGGTTCTCACCGATCAAGAGATCGCGCAAGTCAAGGGTATCACCACCAGACGCAGGAGACCTCACGTCAAAGTCCGTGATCGTATCCTTCGCCGGAGACCCTTTGCTTCCAATGTCCGCCAACTCCCATTTGAACGTGTCTGACCCCAAGCCACCTGTGAGGGTGTCGTTGCCGGGGCCGCCGATGAGGACGTCATTGCCATCACCACCATCTAAGATGTCATTGCCCGCACCGCCCCGAAGTGTGTCATTGCCAGCGCCGCCGTACAGACGATCATCACCAGCATCGCCGGAGAGCAGGTCATTGCCGTCACCGCCATAAAGAATGTCGTTGCCGTCGCCGCCATAGAGTTGGTCATCGCCAGCCTCACCGTAGAGCGTATCGTCGCCGGCGCCGCCCTTGATGATGTCATTTCCGGCGCCGCCATAAATAATGTCGTTTCCGGCAAATCCTTCAATGGAGTCATTTGCCGCAGTGCCAGTGATGGTGTCGTTGCCGGCGCTGCCTTGAATCTCGTTGGTGACGATATGCAGAGTTAAGTTGGCAGATGAGGTGTCGCCCTGATCGTCCGTCAATGTGTAGTTGATGATCGTGTCGGGAATCACCGCAGCTGATGTATTGAGATTGACAGAGTTGAAGCGAACGTCATCAATGAGAACTTGAGCGTTGCTGTTGGGCTCAATCAATATCGATCCAATGTTGCTCCAATAGGACGGTAATGCAACCACACCTTCTGTGGTGATCGCGACCTGACCCAGCAAATTACCCAGGATGTCATAAACGCTTACTGCAATCGCAGTGCCGCTGCCTAGGTTGCTGGAGGTGTTGATGTTCAGGCTGACGTTCTGTACACCCTGTGCATAGGTTGCCGCATTGAATTTGATAATCAACGTTTCAAGGTTGTCGACTCGATTGTTGGCACTTCCCCCGGTGATCCCAACGCCGCTGCTGGAATAGTCCAACGTTCCATCAGGTGAATTCACATTTCCCGTACGTGTGACGCCTTGTAGCGTCAAGCCACCCGCAGATACCAGCGCGGCCGTATCAAAACTCACTGTTCTCGAGGCCCCCTGTGTGGGTCCAGCGGTTTGCCAAGCCGGCGGCGTGTATTTGTAATAGCCATCGCTGTGGAAAATCAGCGTGTTCGTTGGGTCACTTGAGCTTGTCCAAGTGAGTTCCTTGGCCGCGTTGACGGAGTAGG
Organism: Rhodoferax sp.; assembly: GCA_037968455.1. Taxonomy (GTDB): domain Bacteria; phylum Pseudomonadota; class Gammaproteobacteria; order Burkholderiales; family Burkholderiaceae_C; genus Rhodoferax. The sequence continues at coordinate 3,532 of JBBKVN010000003.1, read as the reverse complement.
TGCCACCACCCAAGGTGCCAGAATTCACGCTGGCGAGATTAAACGTGGCGCCATTGAAAACGATAGAGGTTATCTTCGCGTTATCAATAATATTGTCGGCACCGGCTCCCGCCCCAAATACGGTCACTGATTGGTTGGCCCCGTCTGTACTGGACCCGGTGATGACATTGCCGTCGAAGAAGGTGTTTTTCGGCAGCAAGGTGTCCCTGTCTTCATAGGCCACAGGCTTGCCATTGATAATTTTGATGGTTTCGATGGCATTGGCGGTGTCCCCATCATTGTCTATGACGCTGAAGCCAATGTCGAATTGATCACCACTGGTGGCGGCCCCCTGTGAGTAATAGGAGTAATCACCGCTGGCGAAATTGAATACCAGTAACCCCTTTGTAAATCCAAGGGCGGAGGTAAGGGTCAGCATACTGCCATTGATGGTGACCGTGGTGTGTGTGCCAGTCAGGTAGAAGTTGTCATAGGTAATTTGATTTGACCCATTGAAGGTAAATCTGACAATGGTGTCCGGCACGGAGTCGGCATCATTGCTGTCAAGCAGCATATCGATGTATTGAACAAACCCGCCGTCAGCGCCAATTTTCACATAGGGGTTACTTCCACCCGTGCCGACATTTCCGCCGAAGGTTTTGGGGATGGTTGACGTCAACGCTGAAGACAATTGGTTAAGGTCGTTGACGAGGATGGCCGGGTCTTTGACGTTGCTGGCATCGGCGTCGACATTGTGAATGCTGTCAAGTGGTGCCGTGTTGCTAATGCCTCCGCCAATGCCAATGGAGTAAGACAGAACCGTTGGATTGTTCGCCAGAAATTGCGCGTAACTAACTGGATTGCTGGTGCCGTTGGTTTCAGTCGCAGGGGTTACGATCCCATTTCCGGACCCTACCTGAGCAGTTGGCACGCCGTCAGAGATGAAGTAGCTGATATTTGTTTTACTGGTATCAACAACGCCAAACATATCCTGGATTTTGTAGAGCGCATCCTCATAGTTGGTGCCACCGCCTGTCGCCGGAATCGCGTTGATCGCGGCGATGACGGAACTTAGAGTGGTTAGGCTTGTGGTCCCGGCGGTAGCAGTGGCGGAGAAGTAGCCCACCTTGACAGAAACACTGGCGGATTCATTGAAATATTTGGTCACCATGTCAATCATGGCTTGCTTGGATGCATCCAAGCGGGTGCCAATCGTTGCATTTCCATTGGCGTCAATCAACCGAACTGCCCCGCCTGAGTTGGTGTTGATCATGCTGCCTGAGATGTCAAGCATCAGAACCAGGTTGTAATTTGTCGGCGCACCGGCTTGAGGTATTTCAACAGTATTGTTTTGTGCTGTGGGTACATCGTCAACGATGGTGACGAGCAAGTTGGCGCTACCGCCAGTTCGTGCATACGTGAAGGTTTGCACCAGCTCTGTGGGCGTTGCGCCAGCAGCACTGTCGTTGTCCACCGTCGCGGTCAGGGTATAGGTATACGCCCCAGTGACTCGATCAGCAACCAATGTTCCGTAGGTTGTAGTGACTGTATAGGTATTGCCAGACAGAACGGATGTACCGCCGGCGATGGAGGTAATGTTTCCACTTAATCCCGCATCATTGGTGAACAAATTGCCCGTTACCGTGCTAGCACCTGCCCCAGTTCCCCCTGGCAGAGCCGATTCATGAACCGTTGCCAAATCAGTGGTTGAGCTGTAGGCGTTAAGGCTCACCGTGGCCGTGCTGCTCTGGCCGTCGTCGTCTGTGATCGTATAGGTGAATGAACCAGATCCCGCCGTGGTAGGCGCGTAGGTATAGGTCTGAGTGGCTGAGTTGTAAGTCAGTCCGGTCGGCAGTGGGCCGGTCGATGAGATGGCCGCATGGTCCAGCAGGCTGTCATTTGCAAGCAACTGTGCCCGAGTGAACGTGATTGGCGTTCCTGCCAGGGTTTTGAACCCGTCGTTGACAGCGATTGGGGCGCCGTCTGACACAGCGGTAACCGTGATCGTGTCGGTGGCGACGTTGGATACGGCGCCGTTATTGTCTTTCGCTGTGAAGTTAAAACTGGGCGTAATGGAGCCACTGAGCGGGCCGCTGTTGAAATCGGCTGCGGGTTTGAAGTACAGCGTTAAGCTATTGCCGGTTGCCGCAATATCCGTCCCTGTTGCAGCCAGGATCGTGAGGGCCGCATCGAGGTACAACGCACCATTGGTAGGCAGTGAAGACAAGCTAAAACTGGCCACCGTGCCGTCAACGTCAGTGCCTTGCAATATGACGGGAATCGACGCCGCGTCTTCCAGACCTGTGGCGTTGGACCCTATGGCTACCGGCACATCGTTGGTGCCATTGATGGTGATGGTGACCGTCTGGTCCACGTAAGCGCCAAACTCATCGGTGACGCGGGCGGTGTAAGTCTGAGTGACGCTCTGACCTTCCTTGAGCGCCTGAGTGGCGGCCAAGGTGTTGTTGATCGAGTAAGTCCAAACGCCAGTGGAGGCGTTCAAGACCATGGCGCCGTAAGTCGTGCTTGGCGTACCCTGCAGACTCCAGGTCTGGGTGGCGCCGGTGTCGACATCGCTGGCGGTGAGCGTGCCGGTGGCCGAAGCGGTACCGGCCACCACCGTGCCGTCATCCAAATGACCGGCCTCGACCACCGTGCCGGCGCGAGCCGCAGCGGTGTTGGTGATCACCGGCACATCGTTGGTGCCATTGATGGTGATACGTAGCGTTGCTGTAGTCGAATCACCGTCTTTGTCTGTGAGTGTGTACGTGTAGGTGTCGACAACACTCATGCTGGGATTCAACGCATTGACTGTCGCGTTGGCGTTGTCTAATGTGTAAACGTAGTTGCCATCGGACGTCAGGTTGAGGGTGCCGTAAAGCAGGTTGATTGTTCCTGCAGTTGCTGTGATTGGGTTGCTGTGAGTGTCAGCTCCGATGGAGTCATTGGCAAAGACATTGCCGCTGACCGTGTTTGGAGTTGCGTCCTCTGTGATGTTGTTTGAGTCATCTCGTGCGATAGGTGCATCGTCCAGGATAGTGGCTGTAAAAATGGCAGCTGCCGTGAACCCACCCGCATCGCGCACGGTGATAGTGAGCGTGTCGGCGACGCTGGTGCTCGCCGCGTTGGGACCAGTCTGCGGTGTGGTTATGGCGTAGGTGTAGTTGATGGTTCCGGTGCCCGCGTTGTAGCCGGTGAGTGTTATGCCTCCGATCGTGACCGGCGTGGTGCCCAGAGCCTCTAGCTGCGCTAGTGTGACGGTGGTCCCGCCGAAATCGACATTGGCTAGGCCTTTGGCTGCGGTAACCATGATTGTTCCGGTGGTCGATTCGGCTGTGCTAGTTGGGTTGGTGCCTGTGGGCAAGGCGGCCTCATCGACCGTTACCTGTCCTGTGGCAGTGCCGTTCATGTCAGTGATGACGATGGCCGGTGTCGTGTCGGTGATATTGCCAGTGCCGGTGATGCCACCCACGGTGAGGGTGAAAGCTTCAGTGGGCTCGGAGACCGTGTCATCGACAGTGGGCACAGAGACGGTGAAGCTGGTCACACCGGC
>JBBKVN010000002.1:0-4361 GCA_037968455.1 Rhodoferax sp. | reverse complement strand
CGCTGCTCAATGTCGGGCTCGCCATTGCTTTCGGGCAACACATCCACCCGCACTGGGTCGCGCAGCATGGCGGTCGCCAAAGCTGTCACGGCGGGCGGGAAAGTGGCTGAGAAAAACAGGTTTTGGCGTCGCTCTGGCAACAAGGCCAGGATGCGGTTCAATTCTTCGGAAAACCCCAAATCCAGCAGACGATCTGCCTCGTCCAGCACCAGCGTGGTCACGGCGCCCAGGTTCAGGGCGTTGTGCTCTACCAAGTCAATCAAGCGTCCCGGCGTGGCCACAACAATGTCGGTGCCGCTTCGCAAACCCATCATTTGCGGGTTGATGGACACGCCACCAAACACCACGGTGACCTTTGGGGTTGGTGTCAGGCCTTCTGCCAGACTGTTGATCGACTCTGCCACCTGGGCGGCCAATTCGCGTGTGGGCACCAGCACCAGCGCGCGCGGGCGCCGGGGGCGGGTTGCCGTTGTGTTTTCGATGGCTTGCAACAAAGGCAAGGCAAAAGCAGCCGTTTTCCCTGAGCCGGTTTGCGCCGAACCCAGCACATCCTGCCCTTGCAGGGCCGCCGGAATAGCTTGCGCCTGAATCGGTGTGGGTGTGGACCAGGCTTTGGCAGTGACCGCGCGCAGGAGAGCGGGCGACAAACCCAAGGAAGAAAATGGCATGAACGACTGCTTTTTATAAGGTGGAAGAGAGGGCAGTTTAAGCGCTTGAGCCCCAAGCCTCATAATCGAGCGCTTTCCGATCACGTCTTTGAGGCGTGATTCATGACCGACTTAAGGGCTCCCATGCGCAAGACATTCAACCTCAACATCGAAGGCAAAAACCGGGACCGCGTGCTCGAAGCCACCAAGCACGAGATCCGCAAGTACGTGAAACGCCAGCGTCGCGTGCCTCTGCCCGAGGGCGTGGACTTCTGGGACTTCGACTGCAAATTTGGCACCAACGCCGACAACGCGGCCACCATTCACTTTGCCGAACTGACCGAAAAAATTGACGCCGTGGTCCAAGCCGGTGGCGAAACGTTTTATCTGGAGCTGCTGGCCAAAGATGGTGTGCGCTCATCCAAGCCCGCTGACATGAAAGCCGCCGAAGCAGCTGCCGCAGCCGCACTCGCCGCTGAAGCAGGCGACGACGAAGACGAAGAAGAGGCTGACGAAGCCTGATTTGGCCATGCCCCTGAGCTACCTTGACTTCGACTACAGCGAAGACGAACAGGGTTGGGGTAATTTTGACGCCATGGCTTCGGTGCTGCCCCCGCAGCGCCCTGCCCTTCAGGCCGAACTGGCCCAGGTACTGAACTGGGCCCACGCCATCTTCCCGCACCAGCAAGCCCCGCTGGACGACGGGGGCGAGTGGGACTATGACCTGCAAGAGTGGGCGGACAACAACCCCACCGGGCCGCCCCGGCATACCCTCACCCTGTCACTTAGCGGCACACCGCAGTTTTGCGATGCCTTCAAGCAGCAGTTTGACTTGGACTAGGGCCACGGGCGCACTGCCCACCGCCCGCTTGGCTTACTTACCGGCCTGATCGCCCCACAACTGCGTCAACCGGGCTTCGCGCCCGCAACTGGTGCGGTAGTACTTGTAGCGAATCGGGTTCTTTTGGTAGTAGTCCTGGTGGTAGCTCTCTGCCGGGTAAAAGTCACTGGCTTTTTCGACGGGCGTCACGATGGGCGCTGCAAAAGGCTTGGACTTCTCAATCGCCGCACGAGACGCCAAAGCTATCTTCATCTGCTCGTCATTGACCGCAAAGATGGCGGTGCGGTAAGGCGTTCCATGGTCGCAAAACTGCTGGTCTTTGACCGTCGGGTCAATCGTGTGCCAAAAGTAGGACACCAGCCGCTCGTAACTCACCTTGGTGGGGTCATAAACCACCTCAACCGCCTCGGCATGCCCCGTGGTGTGGCCGGACACCTCTTCATACGTCGGGTTAGCCGTTTTGCCGCCTGTGTAGCCCGAGGTAGTGGACAACACGCCCGGAATCTTGTCAAAGTCTGACTCCACGCACCAGAAACAGCCGCCTGCAAAAATGGCTTTGGCTGTCGGCCCGCCCATGGCAGCCGGCTTGGCCGCCGGTGCGGCCTTGTCGGCAGCGTTGGACAGTGACAATGTGCCAAGCGTCAGCGCCAACACGCCAGCAGCCAGCGCAGTCACGCGAAGAAGAGGGGATTTGAGTGATGTGTTCATAGGGGTCAGTCGGTTGCCGGTGGAATTTCTTTCACGGGATGATGCACTTTTTTGAATGCCACCACTGGCAAAGCTGGATGCGAGGACGCCGTGATTCAGCGGGAAGCGACTCATCTGTCAACTCACGGCAGTGGTCCGATTCGCGAGAACAAAGACCGGGTATTGCGATACGCGCAAACGATGGCGTCGGCGCCCAACAGGCCAATGACTGCGGCCGCAAGAACAGGACCGACGGAGAACTCGGTCACCACCACGATCGTCACGGCAACAGATACAAAAAGCATGCCGAATGCCGCCGTGACGAGCCGAAATGTTGTTGAACCTTCTCCGGTTTTCTGATCGGCAACATCGGTCGTTTCAAGATCGTCATCCTCATTCATGAATTGCCTCCTCATCGTCCGACGTCATTGACTCAAGCGAAGCCTATCGTGCCAGATGGCGACCGCCTACGCTCAATCCACCAAATCAATCCGCCCCGCCAATGGCACATCCCCCGGCGCCTGGTAGTCGGCCAGCACTAACGCCCGACTCGGGTCGTTGGCGGCTTCAGTGAAGCGTGCCAGCAGGAATTGAATCGAGGGTTTGTCCAGCCCTGAGAACGGATCGTCGATCAGCGTGACTTGCGCACCAGCGGCCAAGGCGGCGATGAGCCAGACTTTGCGTTTGGAGCCGGTGGACAGCATGTAGATCGGTTTGTGCAGGTGGGGCGTGAGCGACAGGCCCTCGGCCAGGCCTGTCACGGCGGCTTCATCCCAATTTGGGTAGCGCGGGCGCAGAGAGGCGAAATAGGCCAGGGGCTTGATCTGCTCAAAGGCCTCGGATCGCATGTCGGTCCAGAACACCTGTTGTTGGTAGGTGGCGTGAGAGGGAGCCACCGGCGCGCCGTTTAGGGTGAATTGCCCTACTTGCACGCGCATCTCACCGGCCAGCAGCCGCAGCAGCGTGCTTTTTCCGCCGCCGTCGCCGCCACACACCAACGTTACGCCGGGTGGAATGCTCAAGTTGAGGCCAGTCCACAGCGGGCGGCCGGGGTGGTTGAAGGTCAGGCCGTCGACTCGCAAAACGGCGATAGCTGGGTTGGCAGTGGGTTCGATGGGTCAGCCCTCGTTTCGGTGCAAAGTGGGAGGTCATTGTAGGAATTCTGGCGCGTGGCCCTGCCTCTGCAACTCAGTCATGGAGATGACACATCAATACTTCAATAAAACTTGTATGATTGAAGTATGGACACTTTATCTGCCACGACCGTCTTTGAATCACTCGCCTCGGCGGTGCGCCTCGACATTTACCGCTTGCTGGTCAAAACCGGGCCCGAAGGCCTAGTGGCCGGGGAGATTGGGAGCGCGCTGACCGTGCCGCCGACCAATCTGTCTTTTCACCTGAAGGCCCTCACGCATGCGCAACTGGTGTCGGTGGTGCAAGAGGGGCGCTTTCAGCGCTACCGCGCCAACCTGGCCCTGATGCAGACGCTGATTGCCTATTTGACTGAGGAGTGCTGCGCCGGCCAACCCGAGCAATGCCCCGAGATTTGCAAACCCCTTCACAACACACCGAAAGCAGAACATGGGATTATTTGAACGCTACCTCACGGTTTGGGTGGCCCTGGGCATTGCCGCCGGCGTCGGCTTGGGACTGGCCTTGCCCAGTGGCTTCCAGGCCATTGCCGGGCTGGAGATTGCGCACGTCAACCTTGTGGTGGCCGTGTTCATCTGGGTGATGATTTACCCGATGATGATCCAGATTGACTGGTCAGCGGTGAAGGACGTGGGCAAGAAACCGCGCGGCCTCTTTTTGACGCTGGTGGTCAACTGGCTGATCAAGCCCTTCACCATGGCCGCGCTGGGCGTGCTGTTTTTTAAGTACGTTTTTGCCCCCTGGGTGGATCCGCAGACGGCCAATGAGTACATCGCCGGCATGATTTTGCTGGGCGTGGCGCCCTGCACGGCCATGGTGTTTGTCTGGAGCCAGCTGGTGAAGGGCGACGCCAATTACACGTTGGTGCAGGTGTCGGTGAACGACCTGATCATGGTGGTGGCCTTCGCGCCCATTGCCGCCTTTTTGCTGGGCGTCACCAACATCACCGTGCCGTGGGAGACGCTGGTGCTGTCCACCGTGTTGTATGTGGTGCTGCCGCTGGCGGCGGGCATGGCCACCCGAGCGGTGCTGCA
>JBBKVN010000001.1:0-3159 GCA_037968455.1 Rhodoferax sp. | reverse complement strand
ATTGGCGCCATCGTGCTTGATGTGCGCATGCCCGGCATCAGCGGCTTGTCCGTGCTCGACACCTTGATGGCGCAGGGTGTGGACCAGCCCGTGATCATGCTCACTGGCCACGGCACCGTGGAAATGTGCCGCCGTGCCTTCAAGGCCGGCGCGGCCGAGTTTCTGGAAAAACCGGTGAATGATGAGGTGCTGTTGGAAGCGCTGCAATCGGCCGTGCGCCAGCACGTGGGTTCGCGGCAAAGGCACCTTGCCGATCAAGAAGCGCGGGAAAAGTATGCGCTCCTGTCAGGTCGCGAAGCCGAGGTGCTGGGCCTGATCGTTGAGGGGCTGACCAACAAGGAGATTGCTCGCGCGTTGGGTCTCTCGCCCCGAACCGTGGAGACGCACCGCGCGAATGTGTTCCACAAACTGGATGTTGACTCCTTGGCGCAATTGATTCGTCGCTACGCCAGCCTGGTGGACGAGGGCGACACTGCGTAGTTCTACGCAGTGGGTCCCGTAGCCGCCCGAATAGCGCATTTGGCCCTGGTTTTTTAAAGTTCTCCCACGGTTGATCGAACCGCTTTCATCCCCGGAGAACTCCATGAACATCACTTTCAAAATTGGCCTGTTGACCCTTTCTGTTGCGTCGGCCCTGGTCGCTCCCTTGGCACAGGCCCAGTCGGTTCGCACCGAAAAGAACATGTCCTTGGCACTGGCCAACCAGATCGCCAGCGCCACCGTGGCCTCCTGCAGCGCCAACGGCTACAACGTCACCGCTACCGTGGTCGACCGCGGCGGCGAAGTTCGCGCCATGATGCGTGCGGACCAAGCAGGGACCCACACCCTGGAAGCCAGCCGCCTGAAGGCCTACACCTCGGCGTCGGCCAAAAACAGTACCTTGGCCATGATGGAGATGGCGCAAAAGAACCCGGGCGCGGCCAATTTGGTCCACATTCCCGGTTTCCTGCTGCTTGGCGGTGGCGTGCCAGTGAAGGTGGGCAATGACGTGATTGGTGCGGTGGGTGTGGGTGGTGCACCCGGCGGCCACCTGGACGAAAAATGCGCCCTGGTCGCACTCGAGCAGGTGGCGGACCAGTTGAAGTGAGGATGCCGCCATGAACCCGCCACTCACTCGCTACATTCGTGAATTGCTGCGCGCCACCACCCTGGTGCTTGGCGCGGCCGTGCCATTGGGTGCGCTGTCGCAGGTGGCCCCGAGTGCCGTGGAGGCTGGGCGCTACACCGGCTTGCATGCGGCGGCCCTTCGGGGCGACGTGGTGCAGTTGCAGCGCCTGGCGGCTGCAGGTGCGGACCTGAACGCTACGGACGGTCATGGGCGCACGCCACTGCACGTTGCCACATTTGCGCAGCAGCGCGACGCCATTCGCGTACTGGCCCAAGCCGGGGCAGCTTTGGACCGTCTGGAAAACGACCGATACGATGCCGTCACCATTGCGGCCGTGGCAGGTGACGACGCCACGCTCAAGACCCTGTTGCAACTCGGCGCCAGCGCCCGGCAGACGACCAGCCGCTATGAAGGAACAGCGTTGATTGCGGCGGCCCACCTGGGGCATGCCGGCGTGGTGCACCAGCTGATTGAAGCCGGGGCGCCGCTCGACCATGTGAACAATCTGCACTGGACGGCGTTGATTGAATCCATTGTGCTGGGCGACGGCGGGGCGCGCCACCAGGCCACCCTGGTGGCATTGGTCGATGCGGGCGCCAGCCTTCTGTTGACCGACCGCGAAGGGCGCACGCCGCTGCAACTGGCGCAGGCGCGGGGCTTCACTGCCATGGTGAAGAAGCTTGAGTTGGATCAGGCTCGGTGAGCCATCGGGGTGGCGCTGACCGTTTAGGCCGTCGCGGCGACGCGCTTGGCCCGCTTGGCTCTTTTGACCGCAGGTCGGTGGGTCACCTTGGGCACCACCGCCTCCACGACTGCCAGCACGGGCGGTGTGGCCAGATCGAGCAAGATACGGTGCTCGGCCAGCAAAGCGTCAGCCAACTCATTCACGTCTGGCAGGGCGCGGCGGCAGGCGATCAGGCCATAGTCCAGGCGACCGTTGTAACTCTGCACGGTAACGTTCAGGGCCATGCTGTGGGCGGGGATCGACACCGGGTAGTAACTCTCCACCTTGGCGCCGGCAAAGTACAAGGTCACGGGAATGCCGGCCACATTGGAGATCACCACGTTGGCCAGTGGCGGCATGACGTTGGCCAGGCGGGAGCGGCTAAACAGGGAGGCCACGGCCGACATCAACCACGGCGCGGCCAGCAGTGGGAAGTCGGTGGGAATCACGGACTTGAAGCGTCCCATGGTTTCTTTTGTCTTGGCCGATGATGCGCTAATGGCCTGGAGTCGCTCCAGCGGGTCGCGAATGTGGGTCGCCAGGCCCATGGTGACCATGCTCACCTGGTTGTTGGCGGAAGAGTCGCCTTCCTGACGAAGACTCACGGGCACGGCCGCCACCAGGGGTTTGGCGGGTAGCTCGTCGTTGTCCATCAAATAGGTGCGCAAGGCGCCGGCCGTGGTCGCCATCACCACATCGTTCAGTGACACGCCGAGGGCTTTGGCAATCTGCTTGACCTCGGCCAGGGGCACCGTGCGCCCGGCAAACGTGCGCTGGTTGGTGATGGCCACGTTCAAAGAGGTTTTGGGTGCAAAAATCTGAAAACCCCTGGGCATGGACCAATGGCGTTTTCCGTTGTTGTCCTTGGGGGGAATGAACACTGTTTTGACCGCCCCGGCCATCAAGGGCAAAGACTTGACCAACGCCACCGTCTGGTTCACCGTGTTTCGAACCGCCGCGCCCAGTAGCTCCGCTGTGCCCAGTTGGTACTGATTGCGGCGGGCGCGGGGCCGGGGAGGCTTGATGTGCCGACCCGTTGGCGCCAGATCAAAGATGGCTTTGGCCACCGCCACGCCGGCCTGGCCGTCGATGCCTGCGTGGTGCACCTTGCTGTACAGCGCCACTTGCCCGCTTTTGAGCCCGTCAATGACAAAAAATTCCCACAAAGGGCGGCTGCGGTCCAGCAGGCTGGAGTGCAGCCGTGCCACGTACTGTTGCAACTGGCGGTTGCTGCCGGGCTTGGGCAGGGTGACGCGGCGGATGTGGTAATCGAGGTCAATGTCCTCGTCGTCCACCCAGACCGGGTTGGACAGATCCAGGGGCATCA